>CAZNAK010000276.1:0-4100 GCA_964570645.1 uncultured Cytophagales bacterium
CAAGGTCATCAAAGACATCCTTAGTGCGCTGTTGTACCTTTCCACGGCGCATATCATAGGTATAAATATCGGTTTGTCCGTTTTGCTCCGCGCTCAAAACGAGGCTTGTCCCTTTCTGATTGAAGGCAAAGTGGGTTACATTGTCAAAGAAATTAAAGTCAGTCCGTGTTTCTGCCTCGGTATCGGTGTCATAGAACGCCATGTTGAGTTTTCCGTTCTGACGATGCAGGATAGCGAGGCGGGTTTCATTCTGCCAGTCTAAGAGCGGAATTTCTCGATTTATTTTCTGATTGATGACATAATGGCCTCCTTTAAATGCTTTTGTACGTTTCCCGTTTTCCCGGACTGGCTCTACCCATACTCGGTACCAGCCGCGATAATTTTCCGAGTAAGCGACAAACTTTCCATCAGGGCTTAGTTTCACCTGATTATAAAGACGCTCATCTCTACGTTGGTTCAGTTGGTTCTTGGCAGGGGGTAATCGATGCTCTTTTGCAATATCAAGGTATTGCTTTCGATAAAACCCCTGCCACTGCCGTAAAAAGTCGGTGTACGATAAACCGATAGAGCTTTGGATAGCGCTGCGCTCATTGCGCACGATGCGGGTAAGGTTGAGGATGTTCGCTAGCGCATTTTGTCCGTATTTTATCGCGATGAAGTTCCAAATCGAGTGTCCGATGTAACGCGCCTCTTCGCCTGTAAAGAGGTCAGGTTTATCAAACTTACGGTCTGTCACCTGCGCACGAACAAAATCATCCATCTCCAAGCTCCAACTTTCGGTAACAAACGATGAGGCTCCCGAAACAAACCAGTCGGGTAGGCTAAGCAGGTAGGAGCTCTGCAAGGTTTCTTTCAGATTACCGCCGTACATCATCTCAAAAAGCAGGGCATCACTAATTTCCCGGACAAGCTCATCGCGATAGCTAGACCTGGCTCCTGTGTAAGCGAGTTCTACAATGGATTTGTTAAAGTTTGTTTGCCCACCCAACGAGAAATCCTGATCTGAGACTCCTACGTTGCTTTGCTGGAGGTCGGCTACGGAGTGATAAACAAAGACTTTAACTTTGTTGTAAGGGGCAAATCCAATCGTACGTGTAATCCGTTCATACTCTTGCTCGGCAATAGAAGCCGTCTGACGAGCAATCGTTTCGCCGTCTCCGTAAAAATGAATTTCAAAGTTGGGCGTACTCAGATACTGCCACGTGAAACTACGATATTGAACACGATTTTTTCCAAATTCATCAGAGCTGACAGGCAACTGTGCATGAATCGAAAAAAATGTTAGAAAAAGTGAGCCGAAAAATGTCCAAATAAAGGGAAATCTCATGTATAATTCGTTTTTTGACAAGCGAACAATTTGTTTTTTTGTAAAATACAAATACTTTTACATAATAGTTGATGGAAAGATGGGTATTTTTCCCTGATTATTCCTACAAACCAAAAGCGATTCACCTATGAAAAGAGAAGGCATTGTTATTATTGTTGTTGTTGCCATTTTTGCTGTGCTGGGCCTAGCAGGGTTTATTTTTGCCAAGCAGGAGCTTGAAGAAAAAGATACAGAGTCTGTTAGCAAATTAATCTCAGACTACGAACAATTAGAGCGTACGTATTACAACGAGATTCAACGTATCGATGATCAGGTAATTCTTTACCCTAATCCTGATTCGCTTCGTTCTCTTCTGTATGCTAAGTACAAAGAAATTCGTCAGGAAAAGGACAAACTAGCCGATCCTAGTCTAACTAAGGAAATCATTGCTGGCCTAAGTACCTTTTACGAGAACAAGGAAAGTTACAATAAGGTTCTGAATGATTTTTACGATTACAAGGATAATTATACGGCCAACGAAATCTCGAATCTTAAAGAGATGGTCGAAATGTATAAGCAGAAGCTAGACAACATTCTGGCACAGAACAACTCTTTAGTGCGCCGTCTCAATATTTTAACAAGCAAGCTCCGTACAGCAGAAAAAGAGGTCGCCTCGTTGGAAGACAGCCGACAACGCTTAGACAGCTTGGTGGTAGAACAAGAGCAGACGCGCTCAGCCTTAGACGATGTTGCGGGTGACCGCGATCGTTTAAAAGAGCTTCTTGCTAAAAGCGAGGAACTTGTACAGCGGCAGCGCCAAGAGTTAGAGCGTTTGAAAGGTTTGACGCGTCGGGCTTACAGTTTTACGGCAGAGTACGAGTTCAAAAAACGTATGGTTGCCCTTGATGAAACAGGAAAACACACCAGAAATAATGTGGGCAAAGAAATGAGCGTTAAGTTTGACGTGGGGGAAGGTTTGTTTGAAGATGGAGATGGTGCTCGTGTGGTTTATCTGACCCTTTTCTACGAGGGACAGCCGTATCGCATCGTGAAAGAACCTATCCGTGTGGATCAAAATAATCAAGCGTTGCAGGAGATCGTTTTTGATGATAAGCTGGAGAAAGGAAATTATTACTTTACGCTTACCTATCAGGAAGATTCAATCATGGAGGATTATAAATTTATCATTGATTAGTTTGGGCTTTTCGCCTATTTTTCGCACTTTTGCATTCCTCAAAAAATTTAATCGGACAATCTCATGGCTCGTGTTTGTGACATTACAGGGAAACGACCTCGCGTAGGAAACAACGTTTCTCACTCGAATAACAAAACTAAGCGTAAGTTCATGCCGAACTTGCACAAGAAGCGTTTCTACATCCCAGAAGAAGACCGCTGGATTACTTTAAAAGTATGTTCGACGGCATTGCGAACAATCAGCAAAAACGGATTTACTGCCGTACTTCGAGATGCGAAAAAGAAAGGTACGTTAAACCCTAAAGTTGAGTTCAACGGCTAAACGATAGAAAAATGGCAAAGAAAAAAGGAAATCGTATTCAAGTAATTCTTGAATGTACGGAACACAAGGCATCCGGACAGCCCGGAACTTCACGTTACATTACGACCAAAAACCGTAAGAATATGCCTGACCGCATCGAGCGTCGAAAGTATAACCCTATTTTGAAAAAACATACCATTCATAAAGAAATTAAGTAAGCATGGCAAAGAAAACCGTAGCAACCCTGAAGAAAGAAGGTGGAGTTAAGTACGTCAAGGTAATCCGTGCCGTAAAATCACCTAAAACGGGTGCTTACTCTTTCCGCGAAGAGATCGTCCCCGAAACTGCTGTCAAGGAAACATTGGCTAAAAAATAGCCAGGACTTCTAGCAGGTAGCTTTTTAATAAAATCCCGTTTTTCTCCATGAAATTCGGGATTTTTTGTACTTTATGTAATGACTAAAGCTGAACTGCTCATACAACTTCGCGCTCAAAATGCCTTTTGGAGCTACGTAAAGGATGCTCATATCCCTGATCCAATCCTTATTGAGCACACCTTGCGCTCCGGAGAACCCCCGCAGATCATCGCACTCTTTAGCCTATTTGAAAAAAGCTATGTGCAAGAAATCTGGGAGCAAGAGCTAATTCCCGATGAGCGGATTTATCGACATAACTACTACCTCGCACGGATATTCTTCGGTATCCCTGACACGGAGGCTTTCCTAGATGATCGCAAACAAAAATATAGTCGCTTTGCCCGACTTCAGCAGCTTACTTCCTGAAACCGCGAAAGTACTCGGACAGCTTTCAATGCTGCCTGAACTGGAAAACGTCACCTTTGTAGGCGGTTCTGGACTTGCCTTACACCTCTCGCATCGCTTGAGTGAAGATATTGATTTACTTACGTGGCAAGCCGAGCTAGGCACAGCACTTTTACTTAAAAGACTTGAGGATTTTGACGAGGTGAACGTTAAAAATATGAGTCCTACGCAGCTTGATCTAACGCTAAACGGAGTCAACGTCACTTTTTTTGCAAATGATTGGGACGCACTTCGTGAGCGTAAGCAGGTTTATCAACACCTTCATCTAGCTAATTTGGAGCTTTTGGCAACTATGAAAGTGAATACGCTTTTTTTACGCGCTAAATTTCGGGATTACTACGATCTTTATGTATTACATCGAGAAGCTTTTAGCTTAGGAGAACTGTATCAGCTTACGCAAAAAAAGATGTCGCGCCTCCGTATTTCGCTTTTTCAGCGAGCGATGACCTTTACAGGGGACATCAAAGATGAATCTATCA
>CAZNAK010000277.1:0-3728 GCA_964570645.1 uncultured Cytophagales bacterium
TCCAAAAACTCTGCTTTCGAGATCCCCGCATACATAAAACCAAGCTCATAAGCCTTTGCTTTCAGGGCTTCGGTGCGCTGGGATAGTGAAATAGGGTTCATAGGTTGACAGCTTCTACGGCGGTCACCTCGGGGACGGCATTGAGGATAGAGGCTTCAATGCCTGTTTTGAAGGTCATCGTGGAGATTTTACACGAGCCGCAATTCCCTACCAACTCTACCCGAACGACCTGCTCGTCGGTAATTTCTAGTACCTTTACATCTCCCCCATCGGCCTTCAGGTAAGGGCGAATGGTGTCTAAGGCTTTCTCTACACGCTCATCTAATTTCATACGTTTTATTATCTTTACTTATACAAAAATAGTAATTCTAAGGGCTTTATCCCGAAATAGGAACACTTGAAGTTGCCTTGGTGTTACTTTTAGGCAGGGAAAGTGCTTTCCCCAATGCAATTTGTAATATGAAATACTTTCGGCGACACTCAGAATGCTTGAACTGCGGGCATCCGTTTGGAGATCCCAAATCGACTAACTTTTGTCCCGAATGCGGGCAGGCAAATACGGATAACCGAGTGTCTATGCGAGAGCTTTGGCGGGATTTATTCTCTAACTACCTCAGCTTTGATACGCGGCTTGGGCATACCGTAGTCCCGTTACTTTTTAAACCGGGAAAACTCACCCAAAGTTTTCTTGAAGGCAGGCGAGTGCGCTACGTTCACCCCATAAAGCTATATCTGATGTGTAGTGTCTTGTTTTTCTTTGCGTTTAATCACCTGATTATGCCTGCGGGAAATAAGCAAATCACCTCCTTTCAGGATAAAATCATGCAGGATTCTACAAAATGGATCGCGATGGTGCGACAACGAAATATGAGCGAGGATGCCTTCATGGACTCCCTGGGCGTAGATAAGAAAAACTTTATTGAAGAACGCGCTGCCAAGAAGCTTCATAAAGTATTACGGAACGATGCCTCGTTGTTTGTAAGTAATGTGGTCCAGAATACACCTTTGGTAATACTCGTAGTCTTACCTGTTCTTGCACTGGCACTAAACATATTTTACTACCGAAAAAGGCAGTTTTATATTGAACACCTAGTTTTTGCTCTTCATTGGCAGGCGTTCTTTTACATCATACTGATACTTGCCGTGCTTCTCAACCGCTTTAGAGCTTAGTGCGGTCGCTTCTATCTTCATGCTCTTGACTTTACCCTAATCGATCTTGATGGCGCGAAGGGTTTATAAAGATAGCTGGTTTTGGACTGTTTTCAAGCTGTTTCTGATAAGCGGATTCTACAAGACGATGCTCTCCCTTGCTATCGATTTTAACGCATTTGTGTCATTCCTACTCTTTTAAGATGACAAATTGTCATTAAAATAACTACGGTCAAATGAAAGTAAGCCACAATGACAGCACTGAGCGATGAAATTCCGCTTGGTACACCAGTTGTTTAGCAGAGTATTAGAACCAAAAACCTAAAACAACTATGACACTTGTCAGATTTAAACAACCACAAAACGATTTATTTCCAAGTCTTTCCCGTGTATTTGAAGATTTTACGTCTTCAAGCTGGTTTGATAGCCCTGCGCGAACATCATCACCAGCCGTAAACGTAAAAGAAACCGAGAAGAGCTTTGAGCTTGAAGTCGCTGCACCCGGTTTGAAAAAAGAGGATTTCAACATCGCTTTAGATGAAGATATTCTCAAAATTTCTGCCGAGCGAAAAACTGAAACTACTGAGGGTCAGGAAGGTGAACGGTATTCACGTCGTGAGTTTAGCTACCAATCTTTTGCACGCTCATTCTCCTTACCCGAGACAGTGAACAAGGAAGCGATCGCGGCAAGCTACAACGACGGAGTACTTTCGATTGTCCTGCCAAAGGTAGAAGTCGAAGAAGAACATAAGGTAGCGCGCAGAATCGAAATTGCGTAGATTCATTGGTAATTTTTGATAGGTGATGTATAAAAGAGCACCCTGAACTAATTGTTTAGGGTGTTTTTTTAGTTACTCAACGTAAGAATATTCACTATCTCTTGTACCCTCACCTCCTTTTATGCTATGCGCAGAAAGCCACTCCCCTTTACGAAATCTGTTTTTGCTGGTTGCCTGTGGGGTGGGTCCGAAAGCGAGTTCGTAAGAGATTCCGCTGTATTTTTTCTTGGAGCTATACTGAGGACACAAACAACGGCTGAGCAAAACGGCAAGCTTTACGTAACATGAGTTAACAGAAACTCCTCACAGGCTAGACCCATGAGGAGTTTTTACTTTAAAAACACTTTTGCTCTTATCGAATGACTACTCTTTGAGCGTAAAGTGTCTGACCGTCATTTGCACGAAGTACGTAGGTTCCCACAGGGAGGCTCGGTAGCTCAAGTCGAACGGCACCACCCGCCTGATTACTCCAACTCTTCACACGCTTACCTTGCAAGTCAAACAGACGGACTTCGTAGGATGCCCCCTCAGGAAGTTCCGCCGTAATTTGCGTAGAGGCAGGATTTGGATATACGCTGAAGGACTCTGCCGACTCATTATCAAACAAGCCGAGTGGCTCCTCTTCCTCCTCCTCCTCTTCTTCCTCTTCTTCTTCCTCTACGATAGGATCAGGATAATCTACGCCGATAGCTGCCGTCCAGATACCGCGTCCGTGTGTAGCGGCAATCACCTCTCCATCGGGTGTGACCACCATTTGCCATACGGGAACGTTCGGCAAGCCGTTATCTGCTAAGTACCAGGTTTGACCGTTATCTGGTGACTCTACAATACCAATTTCGGTACCCGCCCACAAAGTATCACCCGGGAGTACTAATAAAGAGTGTACCGCCACGTCAGGGAAGCCACGGCTACTTGTTGTTTCTGTATCAAAGCCAGAAATGTCTTCCCAAGTTTGCCCAAGGTTCTCTGTACGCAAGATTTTGGGGCCTTCTGCTTGCGAGAACAGTGCATACGCTGTGTTTGGCTGAACAGGATGCGACTCTAGAGCAGAGATAGTGTTGGCAAAGCCGTTAGTTGTGTAGTTATTTGTTGCAAAAAAGCTTACACCACCATCAGTAGAGACAAAAACACGCCCCTCTGAGCCACTACTTCTCGCGGCCATAGCACTAGCGGCCCAGACGATTTTGTCGCTCGCCTGCGAAGCCTCTACATCAAACGAAGAAGCAATAGCAAAACGTTCATCCTGAATACGCGCTTGAAACCAATCCTGACCGAAATTTGGCGACCGCCAAACCCCTTCATTGGTCACCGCATAAACGGCATCTGGATTTACGCGTGAGTTAGTTAGACGCGACAAAAACGGAGAAGTGTTGTCACGCCCAAAACGGTTGACAGGAGAAAATGACTGCCCGCCGTTTGTACTACGCCCTATATTATTAAACTGAGAAGTAACTAATACTTGATCTTCGTTAGACCAGTTCCAAAGTGCCTCAAAACCGTCTCCGCCCTGTACAGCGCGGTATCGACTAGCGGCGATAGGGTCGGAACTTTGTGAGAGCCAACTACCGTTATCTTGCGTACCTCCCACATAGATATTTTCGCTTGGGTGACGTGAGACACCGTAAAACTGTGACGTATTGTAGCCATTATCGACCTCACGGAACGTGATACCTTCATCGTCTGAGTAACCCACTCCACCATCGTTAGCTGTAATCAGACGATATTCTTGTGCTGCCTCATCCAAAACGACTGTCGCTGGCCCGAGCAGAGGCGAGAGTGACGGACAAGTTGGAGTAAGGA
>CAZNAK010000277.1:3738-4095 GCA_964570645.1 uncultured Cytophagales bacterium
AACCAACCTGTCCAAAAAGTAAACTTAATTTAGAATCAGGTAAGTTGTCGGGGTTCCAGGTATTTCCCGTTGCACCCACTGGCCAAAAGAAGTACATCTGATCCGCGGCAATACCGCCATTGGTTGCAATCGCTTCGGAGGGTTCATTGGCGTTATACTCCGTCGAGTGAATGTAAATGTATTCGCGCGTAGTCAACAGCTCTGGATCGGTTGCGTCATTCCTTGGATTAAGGTTAAAGGCTCCATCCATCTGCTGATCGCGGAAAGATACGTTTAGCTGAATGTTATTTTCTATATCCCAGACTTCAAAGGGTACTTCTACGTAGTCCTGATACTCGTAGCTCGGGTCTTCGCAAC
>CAZNAK010000278.1:0-4092 GCA_964570645.1 uncultured Cytophagales bacterium
CTAGATGATCGGGCGTGATTGTGAGAAAGAAAAAATTGGGGTCTTTGTCGTGAAGGAGCTTACAAAACGCCGCTACCTCTTGGGGCGAATAGTACAATCCGTTGAACTTCCCCAGATACAGTACCACACGACGATCCAGCATATTAAACGCCTCTCGTATTTGCGCTCGCGCCTCCTCCGAAAATTGAAATTTATTCGTATCTACGCTGATGGGGACGCGAAAAATTTTCTTGGCACGCGGCTTCCATGACTCTACTAGCTTCTGGGTGTGCGTTGTTGGTACAACAATATACTCGGCAGTAACGGCCTGTAAACGCTCAAAAGTACTTAACAAACGGTAAGATATTGATTTGCGTGTCCACGTCCCGAAATCCACCATGTACTCGCTATGTGGCTCAAAGCAGTAGGCAATTAACTTCAGTCCAAGCAATCGGGACAGAATAAAGCTAAATGACCCCGCGATAGTCAGATATCCGATAATTGTACGTACTCTATATTTTGCCTTGATACGAATTGCCTTACGCAGGGCTTGCCAAAACTCTTTAGCACGATAAAAAAGCTGATTCCGACTAACTAACTTGTATTTTACGGGATACCATGAGATGCCTGCCTCCTGACACTCTTTCTCAAAGGCTACTCGCTCGGCTTCGGTGGTTTCATAGTCTGCGTGCTCATAAGTGATCACATGAAAATGGTAACGGACCTTAGGGCTGTTAAGGGCTTTGAGATACTCGAAAAGTAATCCATGAAACAAGGGGTCTTTGCTACCCTGTAATGAATAAACAAGATAAGAAGGACAAGTACTCGGTATGTTTGGTGCTTTCATTCTCGAACTACACTTTGGACAAGTTTGTGGCTTGGCTTATTTACGGTTGATTCGCTACAACAATGCTTTTGCACCTGACTTAAAGAGCCGTTTGACTTTCCCGGAGGTCCCTTCTGTGTTGACATAAATCGTGTTATGCGCATCAGCGATTTCTTCTGAAGGTCTATTTTTGGTGTAATAATAGGTAGCCAGAGACTTTCTATTGATGCCAACTGGTGTGTTTAACTCCTTTGGATGCCCGTGAAATGAAATTTCGTTTGTCTCAAAAATTACACAACGGTTGAACAAAGGTGCGTATTTACTAATCAGTTCTTTCTTGTTATGGGTCAAATCCCAAAGCTCCAGATGCCCTTCGTACTCATCTTTCCAGGCTTTATTCATATAAATGATCACATTAAGCCTTCTGTGATACTGGGTTTCTGGATGAATGTTGTAATCCACGTGTACGTTCAGAAAAGCCCCTTTGATAGACTGATGTAGCCCTCCTCCAAAAAGCTCCTCGTCACCGATCAATTCGTCGTCAATGTCCGTCAGTTTTTCCAACCACTCCAGAAATGGCTTTGCGTTAAGTTCCTTAAAAACAATGTCTAAGGTAGATCCTTCCTGAAACTTTGTTTTCTGGAATTTATTTTTTTGGTCTAAATAGGTTGTACCGTCCCACTTACCGTCTTGAATGGTTGGATAGCAGTTCAGTATTTCTTTTGCGGCTTCCTCGGGGAAGAAATTATCGAACATCACATACCTGAATGGCTGCTTGGACTGGTACTCCTTTTTTAGCGAGTCGAGCCTACGTTGGAGGCTTTCTAGGTCAATATATTTCATGGAAAGCGGTTAGTTTGGTGATTGATAAATCTAAATATAGGTAATAAGATGCTGTACCTCCTATCATCAAAAAGTATCTTATGAAAGGCACTTCCAAAATCCGTTTGTGGTCAAGCAGATGTTAACTGGTTTTTGGCCCAAGCGACACCCTCGTTCTTGTCCCCGAATACCTCGAAGGGAACGGGGTTTTTCTGTATCGCGAAAATCAGCTTTAGCACATTGCGTAGCAGGAAGTTTGGCATCACGTACGCCACACCCCGACAATACGCCTGAATCATGGACTCATGGTCTTTCATCCATTGTGCCTGCTTTTGTTGATAGCTAGGGTTGGGCGTCGGAGCATCTGAGGCATCAAAAACAAGAGAAAAGGCTTCTTTTCGATCATAATTTTGATATAAGCCTTGCAGATATTCTGCAAAATTTTCGGGCGTTTCCTTTGCCCCCGTAAAGGTGACAACAATGAGCGGAAATTCTGAGCGGTCAAAGTGCGCGTAAGTTTTCATAATTCTAAAAACGGCTAAAAACCTAAGTTGTTTTTTGCTAGCTTTGTCTATGGAGTTTTCTGCCTTTGGCTACGTATCGGACGATCCACTACTGTTTACGCACCTGCTCTTTTGGCTGATGTTTGCTGTGGTGTTGCTGGTATATCAGTTTATTCATCGACAGATTACGGCTCATAATGCGTTTCTCTTTTTCTTTAGTCTGTATTTTTATTATATGTCGAGTGGGTGGTTCTTTTTCCTTCTCATCTTCTCGACTTTGGTGGATTATTACATTGGCAATGCCATTTTTGGAAGCCAAAACCATCAGAAACGCCTTTTTCTGGTGACGTTGAGTGTGACGATCAACCTCTCGGTGTTGGCTTATTTCAAATATACGTTCTTTTTTGTCGATACCATCAATGAGGTATTGGATACAAGTATCCCCAAAGCGGACTACCTGACACAGGTGCTAAACTTTTTCCTCAACACGGGGCTTCCTACGGATAGCATTATTCTGCCTGTGGGGATTTCATTTTTTACCTTCCAGACCATCTCGTATTCGGTAGATATATACAGAGGCAAACTCAAGCCCGTTGATAATTTGATTGATTTTGCCTTCTACGTAAGCTTTTTTCCTCAGCTTGTCGCTGGTCCTATTGTTCGTGCTTCTTCTTTTGTCCCCCAAATTCGGAAGGCGTATTACGTCAACGCGGAAGACTTTAAACGAGCAATTTATCTGATTTTGGTGGGGCTGACGAAGAAAATTCTGATTTCAGATTATATTTCGGGTAACTACGTAGATCGTATCTTTGCCGAGCCACTTAAGCACTCTGGCTTCGAGAACTTAATGGCCGTGTATGGATATAGTATTCAAATCTACTGTGATTTTTCAGGCTATACGGACGTGGCCATCGGCATCGCATTGCTTTTAGGGTTTCGGCTCCCGCTCAACTTCAATTCCCCTTACAAGGCGACGAGCATCACTGATTTTTGGCGGCGTTGGCATATTTCACTCTCTTCGTGGCTGCGTGACTACCTCTACATTCCGTTAGGTGGAAACCGAAAGGGACGTGTGCGTACCTACATTAACTTGTTGCTGACCATGCTTTTGGGAGGACTCTGGCACGGAGCGGCGTGGCAATTTGTGATCTGGGGCGCGTTACACGGGGCTGCCTTAGCTATTCATAAAATGTGGCGCGAGATCATTAACAAAAATGAAAGCGAGCCTACGGGAATTACGCGTGCGCTGATGATTTTTCTGACCTTTCATTTTGTCGCTTTTTGTTGGATATTTTTTCGGGCAACCTCTACTGAGATTGTCTGGCAGATGCTCGGACAGGTATTCACTGATTTCCAGTTTGAGCAACTCCTAACAATTATTAGCGGTTATGCGGACATTTATTTTGTGATTCTGCTGGGCTTTATTTTCCATTATCTACCACAAAGCTGGAAGGACTACGGACGAGAGACCTTTGCCGAACTTCCAGATTTTGCCAAAGCAATCGCGATAGCACTTTTAATTTTGCTTTTCTTTCAAGTCGAGAGCACGCCTTTTATCTATTTTGCCTTCTAAACTCACAATCCGTTATTTTGCCTCATCCAACCTCTACGGAGGGAAAAGGAGCTAGCTACTCGCCGTTAACCTGAGTTTTTAGATACAAAAAAAGCATTCTCCGAGAACAAGGTCTCCAAGAATGCTTTTTGAAAAGTAGCGTGACAACTTAATACTTAATTTTGTTTGCTTCACGAATGTACATCTCGATTGCTCCCGTCATGGAGGGGGCGTTGGGATGCGGTGCCTGAATGTCAAGATACAGATCCTTGTCTCTTACAGCTTTAGCAGTCGTTGGTCCAAAGGCGGCAATACGAGTTTTATTTTGTTTGAAGCCAGGGAAGTTGTGAAACAAAGATTCAATTCCCGACGGGCTAAAAAAGGCGATTACGTCGTAGTTTACGTTTTCA
>CAZNAK010000279.1:0-4087 GCA_964570645.1 uncultured Cytophagales bacterium
CCGACTCGCGGAAGGCCTCGACCACCTGCGCCGTGATATCGCGTCCATAAGGCGTACTCATGACGGAAAAATCGGTCGTCTTTTTTATCATTCAATCGAAGCTTATCCGATTGATCTGGAAGTCGCTCAAAAGATTAATTATCCTGAGTTTGTCGCTCAAGAGGCGAGACCTTACTTTACAAATTTACATAAGGCAGCGTGGGACAAGGAAGTAGAACCAATCAAAGGTTTTCGGATGTATAAAGAGCAAGTCAAGCTAGAAGATTGGAACATCCCCGAAACAGGTTTTGATGTAATTTTTTATGATGCCTTTGCGCCGAGTAAGCAAGGTGAACTATGGGCATTTCCGATGATTGAAAAATCTGTTTTGGCGATGCGCGAGGGAGGTGTTTGGGTGAGCTACTGCGCTACGGGGCAGCTTCGGCGTGACCTAAAGTCGGCTGGACTTACGATTGAAAAAATACCAGGGCCTCCGGGTAAACGTGAAATGACACGGGGGACAAAGGTTGCTTAAGTTTGACTAAAACCAACACTTTCAAGCACTTAAAAAAAGCTCGAAAAGATTCTCGTTGATGTAACTCCTCTAACGCATGCTAAGCACGAAAAGCCCCTTCTCCCTTTGGAGAGGATTTGTACGATGTAAGTCTTTTAAAATACCCCCCCCAATCCAAAGCCTACACCAAAAAGCACCACAAAAAGTAAAGTCGAGAGAGCTAGTTGTTTCAAGAACGGATCAAGGCGTTTGGGATCAAGTTGTGTTTGTACCGCGCGGGCGTTGCTGAAAAGTAGCGGTGTGACACCCAAAAAAAGCAGGTGAAAAATCTCAAAAGGCATCAGCAAAACATACGTTAGCGTCGCTAAAATCGCCCCTCCTAGCAATCCGAAATGATAAATGACTGACCACTTGCGTCCCATCCTAACAGGTAATGACTTTTTACCGCTCATTTCATCGGATTCGATGTCGCGGATATTATTTACATTCAAAATCCCCGTTGTCAGAAAGCCGCAGCTTGTAGCGGGTAATAAAACGAGCGGATTCCAGCTTGTCGCCAACAAAAAGTAAGTACCTCCCACACCGACCCAGCCAAAAAATATCATCACAGCGATGTCTCCCAAGCCCGCATAACCGTAAGGCTTCTTACCTACCGTGTAAGCGATTGCGGCAAGGATAGATGCTACGCCAAGCCCTAAAAAGATGAGAAAGTTTTGGATATTATCGCGCGTCGTGATGTAGAGAAGAAATAGCCCACTGAATAGCGATAAGAAGGCAAAAATACCCATCATACGACGCATTGCCGCCGCTGTGATCTTTCCTGCCTGCACAGTGCGTTGCGGACCTACACGTCGCTCGCCGTCAAGACCCGTCTGGAAATCGCCGTAGTCGTTGGCTAGATTGGAGAGAATTTGCAGAAAGGTCGCCGTCAGGAGAATGAGACCAAACGCTGCACCTTCAAACTTTCCGTCGATCGATGCCAAAATACCGCCCATACCGACACACGCCCAGGCAGCGGGTAGGGTGCGTAATCGGAAAGCTTCAAGCCAATTCTTAATCATCAATAGTAGTTTTTTATGCAAAGGAAACCTTTTTGGCTTATATTTCGTTTTCTTATTACTACTTTTACCAATCAAAATGGGGTTGACTGGTTTTGACAGTACGAGAAGTGGCGTGTAAGCGTGTCGGGTGATGAGGGCAACATCCGCAAAAAAGCCTTTAACCTAGCAACTGGCGAATCTAATTACGCCCTTGCAGCCTAATCTTAAATAGATAGGATGCTTGTGTCCAGTAAAGTCTTCGTTCTGCCGACTTTACATACGGACATCGAACTGCAGAGCTAGCTTGCGCGGGGTTGTGACGCAAAGGCGAAATCTAATTGCAACTAAGGACTAGGTAGGTCGTCGCTTGCCGGCTTAGCCCTGACAAACAAGATGCGACTACACACGTAGAAAGCCCGATTGCTTTCGTATCTGGACGAGGGTTCGAGTCCCTCCAACTCCACAACTTACTAAGCAATGCGTGCCAAGCCCTAACTATGAAGCGATAGTTAGGGCTTTATGATTTTAAGACTCGTTACTATGCGTATTTGTAAGGTCACACTTACGGGTACACCATTTTTTTACGGTCACACCGACAATCATGTTTAAAGGAGGCTAGTGTTAAAAATTCTTTTCAGACTTAGAGAAAGTAAAAATAAGCCAGCCAAGGCTACCATATATTGTAGGATCATCGTCGACGGAGTCCGGGCAACAGATTTTAGTACGGGGATTTCCTGCAAATGTGAGACTCCAGCGACTACAGTTAGTGCTTCAGATGTAAAATCTAAGTATTTAGCACACGATGAAGTAACACTAGAAGAACTCCAAAGAAAGTTTCTTGCCAAGGAGTCCGTGGGTAAAACTGAGGCTACGATAAAAATTTACAGAAAGTATCTTGCTAAAATACGTGACTATGTACCCAGAGAGGAAATTCTGGCAAAGCAGTTGGATGTGAGGTTTATTGAAGGTTATAAAAGATACCTCGAAAGACTAGGTGATGATATAAACTATGTAGCTCGTTGTCTCAAATTTGTAAAACAGCTTTCAAGGTTTGGACTCCGGGAAGGGTTATTAGAACAGGATAAAATAGAGACAGTCCAAGTTAAAACAGTTAAAAAGGAGATTCAGTACCTTACTGAAAATGAGTTCCTGGCGATCAAGTCAAGAAAATTTGATATCGAAAGAATACAGAATACGGACGTGCGGTATGCTACTGCTCAATCGGGGTATTAGTATGGAGGTAGTCTCTAAAGTACTTGGATACAGTTCGATGAGGACGACAGAAAGGCTTTACGCATAGGTACAAAAGAAAAGAATTGCGGACGAATTTCGTAAGCTGGGTTTATAACCCAACAGAAGGATGCTTGGGGCTTCCCCTTTTGCGCCTAATAATTTTGCCTAAAGATTGTTTTTAATTTGGCGCAACGGGTCGGCGTGCTCTGGGTTCCGCTGCCCTGCTTTCCTTGCTGAGTTCGTGGAAGCAGGGCAGCCAAGCCGCCGCATACCTAAGCCATGCAGGACGACAGGAAACGGATTGTTAATAATACGAATCAAGCGTCTATAATGAGAGTCCACACGGACTTCGGGCTTTTCCAAGACCGAGCCTACTGTACCTTTGAGTTTATTGAGACACACGGTCTGTCGTTTAAACAGACAAAGTGTCAAAATAATGAAATTATGTACTTGCTTACGCGAGTAAGCTGGGAAATCTTTACTAATTTCGGATGATAGCAAGTCGATCATGAAATGGAATTTTAGTCAATCCCATTATATATAGATGAGACTCGCTATTTTCGGTTTTGTACAGTAGTATGATGGTATTACTGGATATAAGACTTTCACACTCTACTCGCAAGCCTTGTGAGCACACGCCTAGGGCTTTTAGCCCGCCCCCGACTTTACGTAAAGGTGGCTAGGAAGCCACATGACACAAGCCCTGAGGCAAGAACCTCGGAAACAAAAACCTGATATTTTGATCCATGAGGGTTGAAAAAAGCCCGCCACTTCTTTTCTAAGCTACTTTTTTCGCTTGCTTATGTATAACCATCTACCTTTCACCTACACCTTACCTCTTTTAACTACTGTTTTTCAAGTACTTACACAAAACCTGATAATGTGAGACGTTACCAAAAGTTTTGGTTGTGCAGATAGACTGCATACTAAGATAGGATATTTACCAAAATAAGTGAGGTTCATTTTTGTCAGGTACTGTGCACTTACTTAGAAAGAAGTGATCTACAAATCAAAAACAACCAGCCAAAAATGAAGGTGTTGTTAATAAATATTGTCTTTTAATTTTTTTTATTAAGGTAGATGTATTATTATCACCCAATAATGAATTATTATTTTCGGCAATAAAATTTAGTGTAGCATACATTGTATAAGCACGTTAAATTACTGAATACTCGTACTATGTCCAAATTGAGCACAGAAGCAGTGCAAAAAAATATACGAATCTTCAAGGAGTATATCGAGGACAGCCATGGCATACCTCCTGTACCTCCCTCCAAAGACCTCCTCCTGATACAGGGCGACCTCTCGGGCATCCAAAAAT
>CAZNAK010000280.1:0-4071 GCA_964570645.1 uncultured Cytophagales bacterium
CATCATCACTCACCCGCTACGCCCTGGTGGGAGCTTCATAAAGCAAAAGAGAAGGGTTGGGAGATGCGCTAATCAAAAAAACTCTCCCTAGGATCATCGCGATCCTAGGGAGAGTTTTTTGTCTGTCTGTAAGGAGACTACTGGTTTAGCGATTCAAGAACACTTTCTTGCTAAATGTTCCACCATCTACTTCAATCGTCACGAGGTACATCCCCGCAGACTGTCTGGAAAGCGAAATACGTTGCTGCCAGTTCAATCCCGTAGGTTGGTACGTCTCGTTTACGACTTGCTTACCCAAAATGTCGGTCACACTCACGCGTACAGTTTCGGCCTGTTTTACGAAAGCTACATCAAGTAGAATTTCACCAGAAGTTGGGTTCGGGAAGATTTGGAACTCGTTTTCGTTCACAAAGTCTTCAATACCCGTTGCGACATCGCCTGTTGTTACTTCAATGACATTAGAGAAGTCCGTAACGGTCTCGCCTGCCTTGGCACGGACGCGGTAGTAGTAGGTTTCGCCATCCACAAGGTTGGTAACAAACTCAATCGTACCCACAATTTCTGCCGACTCATAACCCGCAAGGAAAGAGCCAAAGTTAGGGTCTTCTGAGACATCCAAAAGGTAGCTTTCTGCGCCGCGGATACCGCGCCAGTTCGCACGGAACTGCGTCGCCTCTACGTCTGTGGCAGGGAGTGCCTCAGGAATATCAAGCTCTGGAGCAACCTGAATGCGGAGATCGTCGATAGCCCATCCCCATCCTACGGCAAAGGGATCGGAAAATAAACGAAAACGAATTAAGATCTCTTCGCCCGCTGCAAAAGTGGACTGCAGGTTGATCGTACGCTCACGGAATAAACCTTCGTTACCCTCAGCCTGAGAGTCATTTCCTTGAATACCGCCTCGGTAGGTACTCTCCCAGGTACGGTCTGCCTGACAGTCGTATCCGTCAAGCAAGGGAAGCCAAGTTGTACCGTTGTCGCTGGAACCTTCTACGATGACATAATCCCAGAACTCAGGGTCTCCGAAGGAGGTGTTTGGCTCTCCTGGCTCTACCAAAACGATTTCATTAAAAGACAGCGTAGAAGAACCAAAGTCTTCCTTTACGCGGATTGGCGTTTTAAGCTGATGAATTATATTGATCGTTTCCTCTGTTCCTGTGAATGGATATGGATGAGGCGAGTGGAGGGCAACGTCATCAAAGCCTGCGGGCTGATCAAAGATAAAGTCTTCGCCGATGAAGTCGTCCGCCGTAGCCGGATCCTCGAAGTCGTTGGTGTACTCATCGACTACTTCCGAGACCCCAACGATATCCACCTGATGAAAGCCCGTAGCGGGAGAGACAACGGTATTGGCGTTCTGCGAAGCATCTACTACAACAATACGATACTGAAAATCATCACCTTCGTTCAGGTCGCCCGCCTGAAACGTAAATGGAGCCGAGTAAGTCTGATCAATGAACGGCAGGCGCGGTGAGGCATCTACGGTCATGACAATAGGAGTCTGCTCGACACGATTGATTGAGTATTCGATGGTGGCGTTGGGTAAAACGTCCAAGTTATCCGAAACACCAGCAATAACGTCAACGCTAGTCGCTGAGGTCAGGATAAAAGGAATCGGGTTATGAATGATCTCCGGGTCGATATTATCATTACCCACACTAAAACTATGAACACGCGATTCGGGTGCTGCACCTGGCGAAGTAAACGTTCGCTGTGTCTCATCAAGCACAGAGATATAATACTGGATCGTCAAGTCAGTTCCATTAGCTGGAATCTCGCCTGCAAACTCATCTTCATTGCCCGTAGGAGTCATCTGTACGGTTTCTGATGTTTCAAACTCATCGTAGGAGTAGGTCAGGAATACTTGATCGGAGAAATACGTTGTATCACTATCAATGATGGCGGTCAGCGCGTAGGGATTGGTGGAGTTTTCTGTATCGCCCTGTGGGTCGTGGAGAATACGCGTGAGAATCCAGCCCATGTCCGCAAAAATGTCAAACGTAATACCCGGCACTTGCACTACCTCTCCGGGAGCTGCGGAAGGAGACATCAAGGAGTTCTCGCCTCCTGAAGGGAACGCAAATTCATCTAAGTGTGAGAAACTAGACCCTTGCTGAAAGGGAGAGGGGGCAAATAATTTAGCGCGATCCCCGAAAGTTCCTTGCAAAATAGGGCCGTTAAAAAAGAGATCACCTCCT
This sequence comes from uncultured Cytophagales bacterium, assembly GCA_964570645.1. Taxonomy (GTDB): domain Bacteria; phylum Bacteroidota; class Bacteroidia; order Cytophagales; family Bernardetiaceae; genus DAISIL01. Next base: position 2,199 of record CAZNAK010000280.1, read on the forward strand.
GTTAAGGCATCGCCTAGCTCACGGCTATCATTCTCAAGGTCAAAAATCGGCGTTCCGTCTCCTAACTCCACAAAAGAGTCATAGGCATAGGGTAAACGCACATCAGGAGCAGCTGTGGTGGCCCCTCCCAAGGTACCAAATGTACCGTTCATAGCCGCAGAGCCTGTAAACCCGAGTCCGTGTCCGAGTTCGTGAAGCAATATGGTAACGAGGTCAAACTGAAGACCGGGCCCTTGTCCATCTAATCCAAAATACCAGTCATTACGATCTCCTACGAGGATGAAAATATCAGGCTCGCCGTCAGAGTTGATCGTTTCGCCAAGGATTTTCTCTGCTAACGGCGCAGCATAAAACGCTTGCTTGGGTCCGTCTTGGATAGCATAAAAGCCATTAGGTCCCGCCGAGGCAAGTACGCCCTCGTTTTGCTCATCATAAAACACGTTTACGTAAATCGGTACATCACTTGGAAGGAAAGCACCCCAGATTTGCAGTGCTAATTCCATGGCAGGTTTTGCCTCGCCGGGGTAATTAGCCGAGTAGATCGGAATCAGCGAAGAGCGTTCTTCTACACGTCCATTTTTGATCGCCTCAAGTATACCCTCAGGCATCAATACTTTTGTATTAGCGGGTTCTTCGTCAAAGTGACAAATTACGGGAGGTGCCTCGTAGCGTCCGAGGACACGCGGATTGCTTTTCTTATTTTTCTGTGCATGCAATGTTCCTGCGGCTGATAGCAAAATCAGTAGCCCCACAAACGCACGAAAGATAGTTTTCATGTTCATAGAATATAAGGTTTATGTTAACTTCCATGCAATATACCATGATTTGGGCGTAATTTCAGAGTATTCCAAGGATTTAATATTGTCCTAAGGAATCTTTAAGAACATTCGTTTTTCTTTTTTCGCCCAAAAGCCTGTTTCTTTGTCTTTCTATGTTGCGACCTATCAAAAACCTCAATCGAATACAGCAAGTGATCCGTCTGCTTTTGCGTTACGGTTTTCAGGATATTGTCCTGAATACGCAGCTTCGTCGTCGCCTGCCACAGTCGCAACAACAGCGGCAGGTCGCGGAAGCCTACCCAGACCGCCCGATTGAATCCTCCACCAAACGTTGGGAAAACCTACGCCTGATCATCGAAGAGCTTGGCCCGACGTTTATTAAACTGGCCCAGGTACTTTCTAACCGACCTGACCTTCTGCCCGACGCGCTCATTGCTGAGTTTGAAAAGTTACAGGATGACGTTCCGCCGTTCAGTGTGGATTTGGCGCGTTCTATCGTAGAGGTAGAAATTGGAAAACCGATAGAAGAGGTCTTTAGCTACTTTGATGATATACCTCTCGGTGCAGCCTCGATAGGACAAGTGCATCGGGCGCGTCTCAAAACGGGCGAAGACGTAGTGATCAAAGTGCAGCGTCCAACGGTAGCCGATAAAGTCGTTACAGACCTCTCGCTTTTGCGTGAGTTTGTCAAGCTTACAGAATCTTATTTTGCCAATGCAGGGATTTTGAATCCCTTAGACGTAGTTGAGACGTTTGACCGAAGTATGCGCCGTGAGCTGGACTATAAAACGGAGGCACGAAACATGGAGCAGTTCCATAAGCTGTATGGCAAAAAAGGTGAGTTTAATATCCCAAAGGTCTATAAAGAGCTATCCACCTCCAAAGTGCTTGTTATTGAGTTTGTGGCAGGCTGTAAAATCACGGATGTAGCGCAACTCAAAGCTTGGGGGCTTTCTCCCAAAGAGATGGCTGAGCGCGGCATGAGAATTTACCTAGAACAAATCTTTGAAGGCGGTTTTTTTCATGCTGACCCCCATCCGGGTAATATCATTATTCGTCCGAACGGCTCGATCACACTCATCGACTACGGCATG
>CAZNAK010000281.1:0-4056 GCA_964570645.1 uncultured Cytophagales bacterium
GCCAAAGATTGCCGCTACCAGGATGAGCAGGTGCAGGCGATCTGTCCAAAAGCGAGCCGCCGCAGCGGGCGTGATCAAAAGGGCGGCCATCAACACCACACCTACCGCCTGAATGCCCGTCGCGACCGCCAGAACGGTGATGGTAGCTAAAATAAATTCCAAAAATCGAATGGGAAGCCCGCGCGTTTTGGCAAAATCAAGATCAAAAGAAATCACTTTGAATGCGTTAAAAAATAGCGTTAGAACTACCAGTGTACCGACCGCCACCCCACCAAATACCCAAACGTCTTCCTGAGTCATAGAAGCGGCCTTGCCAAAAAGGAATTTATCCAGGCCTGCTTGGTTTCCGCTTCCGGAGTGCTGTATTGAGGTCAAAAGTAAAATTCCAAGGCCAAAAAAGATGCTCAATACCGCCCCGATAGCTGTGTCTGCCTTGAGTTTACTGTGACGAACGATAAAATCCATTGCCATTAAGGAAAGCCAGCCCGTGATTGCTGCTCCCAACAACAGCCATAAAGGGTTCTTTTCGCCGGTAATCAAAAATGCAAAACATACCCCCGGTAAGATCGAATGAGCGATGGCATCTCCGATCAACGCCCTCTTTCGCACAAAGGTAAAGCACCCGACCATCGCAGCACTTGCTGAGAGCAATATCGCCGCTAAGGTTACCATCACGACGTTGGGATCACGGAAAGATAAAAATTCAAGGAAGTAGTCAAACATAGTAGGACAAAATACAAAGCTAACCTTTCTGCCTCAGTACGACAACTTGTTATTCGTCATTGATTCTCTTTTTGCTGGTTGTAAACTGAGAACGCTTACCCTGAGTTTGTTTACTTGGAACAAACAACATATACATTTTTACGACTATTTGTAATAATGTACAATCAAGCAAGTATTGATTTTTACGTATCTTTCTTTTTAAAAGCTCAAAAACACATGGAAATAACTACGCGCCGCTCACAACTCGACTACCTCGAAAGTCAGGTGCAACCCGATGCTCAGAAGGCTGAGTATTATGCTGGACAGCCCGTAGCAATGGCAGGAGCTTCGGACACACACGTGTTGATCGTTACTAATCTTGTATTTGAATTAGGGTTATGCCTCAAAAAAACGCCTTGTCGTATCTATTCTAGCGACCGCTTGCTGTATGTACCCACCTGCGAATCCTATTTTTACCCTGATCTGATGATTCTTTGCGACCCTCCAAAAATTCACCAAAGGAGCAAAAAAGTGAATGCCTTGCTCAACCCCGAGATCATCATCGAAGTGCTTTCAGATAGTACACGTGGCAACGATCTGAGCAAAAAGTTTCACTGTTACCAGACGATACCGGGTTTGAAGCACTACCTCGTTGTGGAGCAGGAAAAGTGGCGTGTGGACTCCTTTCTCCGACAAGAAAACAATGACTGGCTACTGCGTAATTTTGATGACCCCAAAGCCGAAATCCCAATCGGGGAATGTCGCGTGCCGCTGGCTGAGATTTATGATAAGGTATAACAAAACTAGAAAAGACGTAGAACGAGTCGCTCCACGTTTTTTGGTGCATGACAAGAAGTCAAGGTAACTAAAGCACTGCCTGCAACTTAGCCGAAGCCTCAATGCGCTCCATGGCAATTTCCATCGCAATTTCTTGTACGTTACGTCCCTCTGCGTAGGCACGATTTAATACGTCAAGGGTTTGGTTGTAGAGGTTTTCTGTCTTTCGGACGACCCAACCATTACTTTTTCCTGCTACCTCAGAGAATACATTAATAACGCCACCAGCGTTAATGAGGAAGTCGGGCGCGTAAACGATACCTTTTTCGAGGCAAAGCTGCCCATGACGTTTCTCATCTTCGAGTTGGTTGTTAGCACATCCCGCAATGATCTGGCAACGTAATCGTGACAAGGTGTCGTCGTTAACAGTCGCACCCATCGCGCAGGGCGCGTAAATGTCCATATCAATATCGTAGATTTCGTCTGGGGCGATGACCTGAACGTTCGCGTGCTTATTGGTTATGGCACGAAGCTGCGCTTCAAAAATGTCCGTCACAAAAACTTGGCATCCTTCTTTCACCAAATGGTCAATCAAATACTGTCCTACATGGCCTGCACCCTGAACGGCTACTTTTTTTCCTTCCAGTGAGTCCGACCCGTAGGCTTTTTGCGCGGCGGCTTTCATGCCCATGTACGTACCGAGTGCCGTGTAAGGCGAGGGGTCCCCTGATCCACCTTCGTCTTCATAGATTCCTGCGGCATATTTTGTTTCTTGCGCGATGAAATCCATATCTTCGGTGGCCATCCCCATATCTTCTGCCGTGATGTAGCGTCCGTTAAGTCCATCTACAAACTTCCCAAAACGGCGCAGCAACATTTCGTTTTTGTCCTTTCGACTATCCCCGATGATAACCGCTTTTCCGCCGCCAATATTCAGTCCTGCAATGGCATTTTTGAAGGTCATCCCCCTTGAGAGACGTAAAACATCCTGTAATGCGTCACCCTCGTGGGCATAATTCCAGAAGCGTGTTCCCCCTAAAGCGGGTCCGAGTGTAGTGTTATGAATGCCGATGATAGCACGAAGTCCCGTGTTGGGGTCATGGCAGAAGACAATTTGCTCGTGTCCCATCGCATCGAGTCGGTCAAAAATAGAGGGCATGGTGTTCATAGGCGCAAGAACACTATTTTTTGTAGTAGTCATAGTGTTTGTGTGTTGTGATTGTGTATCTAATTCGACAAAAATAAGAATTTCTAAAAGAGCGCAAAGTTTACCTTGACCAAGACTAAGGCACTAGAATGCGGTATCAACGTCGTTTATCGACGATCTGATGAATAAAGAAGGTATTTTGGCACAGCTTTCTTATGACCTTTGGAAGAATTGCCAAACAAAATTTTTCTATAAAAAAATCCAAAGAATGGAAATCAATAGCTGATTGTATTAGATTTGGTTAAAATGTCATTGTGGTTTATTTTTTGTTCTTTCTCACAGATAAAAACAAAACAACTAATTTTTATGAAAATCTTTATAATCACTTTAGCCCTGTTTTTTTCCTGTTTCAGCTCACAAGCCCAAGATTTGAGTAAAGACGAACGCAAGGAGTGGAAGAAGAAGCAAAGAAAGATGGAACCCGAAGAGTTTTATCGCATTGTTACGGAGTATAATAAGCTGAAACGAGAGGAAGGAATGGCCGCACGGCAGGTGCGTTCTATGAGTAAAGAAATTACGGATAAAAGTGCAGAGATAGCACGCCTTGAGGAAGAGCTGCGTAAACTTAGAGAAGAAGGTGCAGGAGAAGAAAAAACAACACCTGCAAACTCAGACGCGATCGGCGAAGGCGACAACTACAATAAAGGCACGGTGTTCCGTGTTCAGATTGGAGCGTTCAAAAATAAGGACTTGACAAAGTTTACAGAGCATCCACGCTTTCATGCGGAGACAGATGCCGACGAGACTAAGAAATATACCATCGCCAATTTCCGAGACTACTGGGATGCAGACCTCTTTAAGAAATATCTCCGTGAAATGGGCGTTACTGATGCCTGGATTGTTGCTTACCGCGACGGGCAGCGTACGGACATTATTAACGTACTAGGTGACGAAGAGGTGAAGGCGATTAAAGAAGCCGAACAGCAGGGGGGGGACAGCGCAGAACCTGAAACACAAGGCGGTGACGGGTGGTAAAGCCCAAGAAGTGACTCCGCTCGAAAGGCTATGAAGGTTTTATCAAACTTTTGTAGCCTTTCTTCATTCTTATCACTATGAAACACGTCCAAACTTCCGTTCAAGCCCCTTACCTGACACTTAACGAACTCACACCCAACACAAAGCATATCTGGGTGGCATGTCATGGTTATGGGCAGTTAGCAAAATATTTCATGCGACGCTTTGATGTCCTCGACCCCGAGGAGAATTTTATCATGATTCCGCAGGGGCTTTCGTTGTTCTATTTAGATTCCCATGAGTTTAAATACCAAAAAGTGGGAGCTTCATGGATTACGCGTGAGGACAGAGAGACGGCTATTGAGAATATGCATGCCTACCTGAATGCTGTTTTTGCACAGGAAACGGCAAAAGTG
>CAZNAK010000282.1:0-4051 GCA_964570645.1 uncultured Cytophagales bacterium
GATGCTTACATCGTTCGCCGTCATCTTGAGAAAGAATGTCCGTATGTGCCGATTTATTGCGATAATTACGGGAAAGGTTCCGCAAGTCCTCCAGAAACGCTTTGCCATATAAGGATTCATCGTACTCTTCGTCAATGAAAGCTTTAAAATCCTGCAAAAGCTGGCTGCGCTGCATGAGGTAGCCGCCACGTTCCAACAGACGAAGGTTATGGTGCATTTGCCCGAGCGTATGGTTTGTCCAGCCATTGCTGACCATTTCGGCAAACTTTTTCACCTTATTATCTCTCATCTCGAACTGATACACCTCCTCGGGACGTGAGTATTTTTGACTGCGCGGAAGGTGTTAAAACCGCTAAATTTGCGGCATATCAAAAGAGGGGGCACAAAGCAAAATTACGCTCACGACCCAGCGTGTACTTACGCGTCTATTTTATCCGTTCCTTTACTCATCTTTTTTTTGATTGTCTCGAAGGGAATTTTCTCTTTGGCTACGTATATAAAAGCGACTGCCCGTAAGCCTAGCAGTTTTTCCTGCTGCGCTTCACGGATATGACGATAAGCCTCTCGAATGCGACGCTTGAGGTGGTTTCGATCTACGGCGTGCTTGAACCTGCGCTTGGATACCGAGATGAGTACCTGTGGCAGTTCGCGCTTTCCCTCAGGGTGTTCAAGGAACGCGATTTTGAAGGGAAATAAAAAAACGGAACGCCCTTCCGAAAAGAGTTGTTCCGTTACCTTTTTGCTGCACAGCTTCTGTGCTTTAGGAAATTTTTGGTCAGACAATAAACCGTGAATTATGATTTAATAAAATTCCTTGCTTATTTCTGCTTTGCTTTTTCAGCGTTTTTTTCAGTGCGCTTTGCACGTGCTTCAGCGCGTTCGATTTGCTGTTTGTGATAGGCTAAACTTTCCTTATTTTTGAGGACTTTTTTAGCAATACGCTTGTTCATTTTCATAACTGCTCTTCGTTTTTTTGATTATTTCGCTCCTTTCACTTCGTCGGATACTGTAAGGCGTTTGCGACCTTTTGCACGGCGACGCGCCAGTACATCACGACCACGCTTACTTTTCATGCGTTCACGGAATCCGTGTTTGTTGGCCCGTTTACGATTTGAGGGCTGGTAAGTACGTTTCATAACTCAGTTTTATTTAAGTCTTTACGGAAAAGGACTGTAAAGGTAATAACTCTATCTAAAAAAGCCAAAATTGGATTAGAAATCCAGCGAAGTAAGTATCTTTTGGGTCAAGGGCTTATTCAAGTATTTTTTTACGAAGGCGAAGTTTTCAGCCTTGCTTACATCCTGTGGGTTGATCGATGAAGTTAACATGATCACATTGCAGAACTCACGCGTGCGTACAGACAGCTTGCTGAATTGCTCCAAGAACTGAAAGCCGTCCATGAGCGGCATGTCAATATCCAGAAAAATGATACTTGGAAGAATTGTTCCGTCGATGTCATCAACGATTTTCTCTACATTTTTAAGAAACTCAATCGCACTTTTTGCGCCTGCGTGAAGATAGATTTTGTCACAGATACCTGCCGCTTCAATCATTTTTTGATTGATCAGGTTATCAATTTCATTATCATCTATCAACATTACCGCATAGTACTTCCGATCTGACATGAGATATTTTTTTAAAGTTAAGGGCTAAAGTTACTCAAAAGGTTCATAGGTTCAAGCCTAGTATTTGACTTTTTTACGCTTTCCATTTTTTTTGATTTTGTACCACTCACCCGCTTTCTCCCCCTTGTCATAAGTACCTTCTAGTTCCAATTTACCTGCTTGATTAAAAAACTGCCATGTTCCATCTTCTTTTCCTGCTGTGTAGCCTCCCTTTTGTGCAGGTGACCCATCAGGATTGTTTAGAAGGAAGGCTCCATCGAGCTGTCCTGCCACGTAGTTAGCTCGTTGATGCACTTCTCCGTCCTCAAAGTAGTGGAGGCTCTCGCCTTCGTAAAGTCCATTTCTGTAATTAAAAACCTTGTGTTTTTGTCCAGTTTCAGGATAATAAAAGACCGTTTTTCCGTGCTGTTTGCCGTTTTTCCATACCTCACGACGCTCTAGCTTACCTTTTGGGGTGTAGTATTTTGCCGTACCGTCGAGCTGCCCTTGTCGGTAATTCTCAAAGGCCATCGCCGTGCCGTCGGGGTAGTAAAAGAACCAGTAACCTTCGCGTTTGCCTTGGCGCATTTTCCCTTCTGCCTTTAACTTCCCGTCATCATAACGCTCTTGCGTATTCGCATCTTGTGCAGGAAGAGTAAATGTAAAGGCGGTTAGGAAAAGAAAAATTATTGGAAGACATTTCATCGTCTAGTATTAATGTTTTAAATGTTCTCTTTTTGAAATAGATATTAAGCAAAAAAACTGCTGGAATGAATTATTATCTGCAACCTTAGTTTTTTTTAATCATTCTAAAACTACAAATAAAGGAGCAGCCTTTTTCCGAGGAGTGTAATAAGCTTTAAACTAAGGCTTTGCGGGAAGTAGCTGTGTAGAAACTTGGCCAAACCCAATTCGGAGGCTTTCGTTTTGGGCATAGCCACACATTTTAACGGTATCATGGTCGCGCAAAAACTTCATCTCTGAACCGTCAGGCATCGTAATTGGCTTTGTCCCGCGCCAAGTTAACTCAAGTAGTGATCCATAGGTATCTGGGGTACTGCCGCTAATGGTGCCAGAAGCATAAAGGTCGCCTGTGTTGAGGTTACAGCCATTTACCGTTTGATGCACTAGCTGCTGCACCATATTCCAGTACAAATATTTGTAGTTGGATCGGCAAACGCGATGGTCGTTCACGAAAACTTCTAGCTCAATATCGAAAGCGTGATTTCCCTTGCATTGAAGGTAAGGGAGGACTGGAACATCTTGCTTTGGGCTTTCGGTACGAAACGGCTCAAGGGCTTCCAGCGTAACGATCCAAGGCGAGACAGAGGAGCCAAAACTTTTACCCAAGAAAGGTCCTAGCGGCACGTACTCCCATTTTTGAATATCGCGTGCCGACCAGTCGTTGAATAACAACAGACCAAAAATATGAGCTTCGGCGGCATCGGTCGTGATACGATCACCGAGTTCGGTCTTTCCACAGGTCACAAATGCCATTTCGAGTTCAAAGTCCATTAGGCGCGATGCTCCAAAGACAGGCGGCTCGTCAGGGTTGGGCTTGGTTTGTCCCTTCGGACGATGAACTGGCGTTCCCGAAACAATAATCGAAGAAGCCCGTCCGTGGTAGCCTACGGGTAAGTGTTTCCAGTTTGGAAGAAGTGGCTCACCATCAGGGCGAAACATCTTCCCAACATTCGTGGCGTGTTCTTGACTTGAGTAAAAGTCGGTGTAGTCGTTAATTCGTACGGGTAAGTGCAAAGTAGCCTCTTCAAGGGGGACGCATATCTCCGCAAAATGTTTTTCTAGCGCACCACCCTCCCGCAGAAGTTCCGAAAGTCTTTCCCTGACCTGTCGGGTTTTTGATTTGCCTAAGTCCATAAAATCGTTTAAAATAGGCTGCGAAAAGGGGCTTCGGTCGGTGGTGATGGCATCGAAATATCCGAGTTCCGCCACTTTCTGGAGGTCAATGACGGTATTACCTACGCGCGTACAGGGGCGTGGACTGCGATTGGCAGTACTAAAAATTCCGTAAGGAAGATTTTGGATGGGGAAATCAGAGTTTTCGGGTACGGCAATCGCCGTTTTTAGACTTGCCTCGTTGGATGGAAACATAGCTTAAATAGGTGTGTGTTGAACAAGTATAGGTTTTTTAAACCAAACGCCAAAGTAAGCTTTAGGTTGTAAAAATTATGTATTCCATGAGGTCTTTTTTCTTGGATTCACGTTTGTTGGGCTTTACTTTTTGCCTCATACTAGGGCGTTTGCCTATGAAATTGACTTAGGTATTCTTTAAAGACGAAGGTTCTGTTTCTCCTATGCCCTGTCACCTCCTCAAGGAATCCTGCTTCAATGAAGTCTGATATGAGTGAGTTGGCAGCATTATAACGAAGTCCTGTGGCTTCTTGAGTAGATACTGTAACAGAAGCATCGCACTCTGGCTCTTCCTT
>CAZNAK010000283.1:0-4047 GCA_964570645.1 uncultured Cytophagales bacterium
GAATCATGTCGTATTTCCCATCTAAGTTATCTAATATTTGGATTTCGGCTTTCCCGTTTTTTATCTCGGCCACTCGCTTGAAGTAAACCGGTAGCGGGTGTTTGGAATCATTCATAGGAATGAATCCATAATAGAGCGTTCCTGTCGGGCAGGCTTCCCTAAAATCAAACGAGATACCTTTTTGAGTCGTTTTAGGACTCCCCTGACAGTTACGCAGCGTCAAAACTACTTTCTGGACATCCTCGGGTAATTTTTTGCCGTCTTGTTCGAGGTAGTAGTAGGTGCCGTCAGGGTTCTGCTTGATATTGGGGTGTAAGGGCACTTGCGCAAAAAGAGAGGACGTTGCGATGAGGATGGTTAGGAAAAAGAAGTAACGCATAGGAAGAATTACGGGATAATCGAGATCATAAAACTACTCAAAAAATGAGAGTTAAACAAGGCATTAAAACGAAAGTAGGGTTACCGATCTTTGGTCACAAACTCAGCCACGAGCGGTAGATGGTCGGCTAGTTTACGTTGTATTCCCTTGTCAAAATAGTACTTCACTGCTAAGGAGCCTTCAACCAGTTCTGGCTGCATATTTTTATTGGGTAGAATATGGTCAATTCGCCATTTGGGAGCATCCGCAGGGTGACTAAACGTTTTCTCATCTAAGTTATCAACAAACCTAACCGTACCGCCGTTACGCATAAACCGCATCTCTTGGCTCTCGGGGGTGGCATTAAAATCCCCAACGACAAGGATATTTTTACGTTTATCTTCTTGCAGAAAGCGCTCATATTGCCCCTTGAGGAACTGAATCTGTCCTAAGCGCATGGCTTCGTTTCTGGCCCCTCTGCCTGCTTTGAGATGTACGCCCGTCAGTAAAAATGAATAATTGGGGTTCACCAACACATCCACTGACCACATTCGCGTATTTATCATGCTTTGTGTCTCATATTTTTCCTCGCCTGTTTCTTCGTCTTTGTAGGTCAGCGGAGTCGTCACTGCCCCGTATCCATACACGATTCCCAAAGGTACGCGACTCATAACGACGACATTCATGTACCAATTTATGCTTTGATGATCGGCAAAGAACTTATATCCTAGGTCGCTGAGCGAGTCCTCGGCGATTTGCTTTAGGAACTGTACCGATTCAAACTCCTGCAAAACCACAAGGTCAGCATCAGCCTGCCGAAGTGCCTGTACCAGTAAGGCTACCCTACCCTGCATAGTTGCGTGATTATCCTCGCGACGGTTTTTGGTGTAGGGGGTATCATAGGCATCTACGAAGTGCTCAACGTTCCAAGACAGGATTTTGAGGGTGTCGCCTACGCGATCCGAATATCCCTTGGGTACAGCGGTTCCCTTCCGGTGCAGATTACTGGGCGTTGAACAAGCACCCAGAAAAACGAGTAAAGCGGTGCAATAAAGGGTAATTTTTGACATAATAAGGGGTATAACTAAGATGATTAAATGCCGTCACTAATTTCCTCACCTGACTGCTGCATCAAGAAGGCTTTAATAAAGTCATCTAGGTCACCGTCGAGGACACCCTGTGCGTCCGTTTTTTCGACGTTGGTACGCACGTCTTTCACCAGTTTGTAGGGGTGAAGTACGTAGTTCCTGATTTGTGACCCGAAGTCAATGGCCATTTTGTTAGCCTCAATTTCTGCCTTTTCAGAATTACGTTTTTCGAGTTCGACCTGATACAGACGCGATTTTAGCATCTGCAAAGCTTTTTCGTAGTTCTGCAACTGCGAGCGTTGCTGCTGACACTCCACGATAATCCCCGAAGGAATATGTTTTAATCGTACGGCTGTCTCGACTTTATTAACGTTTTGTCCGCCCGCACCACTTGCGCGAAATGTCTGCCGCTCGATGTCAGATTGATTGACTTCAATTTCGATAGAGTCATCCACAACCGGATAGACGAAGGCTGAGGCGAAAGAGGTCTGGCGTTTTCCAGCCGCATTGAAGGGGGAAATCCGAACAAGTCGGTGCACACCGTTTTCACCTTTGAGATAGCCGAAAGCAAAATCACCTTCAAACTCTAGGGTTACCGATTTTACGCCTGCCACGTCGCCTTCCTGAAAATCTACGGTCGTGACACGGAAGCCGCTTTTCTCGCCCCACATCGTGTACATCCGCTGGAGCATCTGTGCCCAGTCTTGGCTTTCTGTACCACCGGCCCCTGAGTTAATGGTCATCATGGCGTTGAGTTGGTCTTCCTCTCCGCTTAGCATCCGTTTGAACTCGATATCTTCAATGGCTTTATCGAGCGCATTTTTTTTCTCGTTGATTTCGCTTTCGAGTCCTTCCTCCCCTTCCTCCACGAACTCCTGTAAAACTTCTAGATCGTTGTAAAGGGTTTGGATGCGCTCAAAGCCCGTGAGCCATGCTTTTTCACTCTTTATTTTTTTGAGGGTTATTTCTGCCTCTTTGGGATCGTTCCAGAAGTCAGGCGCAGCCGTTTGAAGCTCCTCGTCTTCAACGATTTTTTTGCGTCTGTCGTAGTCAAAGATAGCCCCGCAGATCGCTCACACGCGCTTGCAGGGCTTTGAGTTGTTCTTGGGTCATAAAAAATCGACTTTATTTTAGGATGAAAGATAAAACTACGCTTTTTGTTAGTAACAAGATGCTGCAAACCTTACATTTCCATCGGACTGATTAGGTAATTCCTTGATCAGCTTACCCGTTGCAGTGAATCACATGGTATAAGCCCTTCTTTATCATTGATCTCATAAAAAAAGTATTCCAAATTTAGCTTTTCAAGCAGTGAGTTAATCTGCGCCGCGTTTTCGTTGTTCGTGATTTCGATAAGAATGGTAGGTTGAAACCGTTGTAGTGTTTTTCGCGTTCCTAGAAGTACCTCAAAGTCCGCTCCTTCCACATCAATTTTAATAAGGTCAAGCTGCTTGACCTTATTAGTTATCATGTAATGATCCAATGAAGTCATAGGAACGCGTATCGGTCTGATTTCGGCTGCATGTTGATGTGACTCGACAAAAGACCGATCTATGGAAGCAATGGTATTTTCCTGAGCAGCCATATCGAAAAAAGCTATTTCCCCTTCGTGGTTGCCCATTGCTTTAACTACAACCTCGGCGTCGAATCCGTTTATCGTTAAATTTTTCTTGATTCGTGACGCATTTCGGGGCAGTGGCTCAACAAATATGACGTTAGCTTTGGGGTTTATACCTTTGGCAATGAGACCAAAAAGCCCAAAATTGGCACCTAGGTCAAAAATAACTTCTGCGTCAGGAATTAAACTTTGCCAGATTTCTAAAGAAGCTTTTTCGTGACCTGCTATACCTTTCCAAAAAAGTAAGCTAGGCAAGGTAGAGTGATCATTAAAGATGCGAATACTCCTTCCATTCTGTAGTGATAGTGGGAAGATACCTTTAAATTTAAGGTAGCCAGCTATCCTTTTACTAGGCTGGTAAATGAGTTTGATGATACCAAAAATATTTCTTTTGAAGGGCAGTGCGAAATACAGCCTCCGAAGTAAGGGATAAAGCATAACTAACGGCTTTTAAGAGATAAACTGACTGATTTTTCGGAGTGGCTTGAGGTAAGTGGTAAAGAAATAGGGGCGCAAACCGTTGATAATCCATGCTTTGCGGTCTTCTTTGTTCGCACGGATCCGATTGCTCAAAGAAGAGTTACTCATACCGCCAACGCGCATTTTTACGATCACTCTTGGTAAGTAATACGCCTTTACTTCGTATTTGTACATAAAACGCAGCATCAATTCGTAGTCCGCAGCACTTTTAAGGTCTATGTTAAACGCCCCAAAGTTTTCATAAACCCTCTTGGAGACAAAAAACGTAGGATGAGGAGGCATCCAACCCCAACGAAAGCTGCGGAGGGTATATTTTCCAGATCGCCAAGTGCGGGTAACCTTAGCGGTATTTTTCTCATCCACATACTGAAGGTCAGCATAAATACACTCGACGTTTTGTTCTCGTATTACCTCAACAACATCAGCAATTACGCTCGGGTCGGCATAAAAATCATCGGAGTTGATAATCCCGATAATATCCCCCGTAGCAGCGGCGATTCCCT
>CAZNAK010000284.1:0-4038 GCA_964570645.1 uncultured Cytophagales bacterium
GGGCGCATTTTCCGTAATAACGCCGTGATGTCCTCCATGGGCATCGTACAGGTTGCCGCGATTATGGGAAGCTGTGTAGCGGGTGGTGCATACCTTCCTATCATGTCCGATGAAGCATTAATTGTTGAAAAGACGGGATCAGTATTCTTGGCAGGTTCTTATTTGGTAAAGTCTGCGATCGGCGAAGATGTGGATAACGAAACCCTTGGTGGAGCAGCAACCCACTGCGATATCTCGGGCGTAACGGATAATAAATATCCCGACGACGAGTCAGCTTTAGATGCCATTAAACGTATCTTTGACAAGATGGGCGCTAATCCCAAAGCAGGGTTTAGCCGCATTGAAGCCAAAGCCCCCGCCGAAGACCCGCAAAAGCTCTACGGCATCTTTCCCGCCGATCGTGTAAAGCCCTACGACGTACGTGACGTACTGCGCTGTTTGGTGGATAACTCTGAGTTTGACGAATACAAAACCGATTATGGAAAAAGTATCCTTTGTGCCTATGCACGCATTGAGGGCTGGGCGGTCGGTATTGTAGCCAACCAACGGCAGATTATTCGTACAGCGAAAGGAGAGATGCAGATGGGGGGCGTAATCTACTCGGACTCAGCTGACAAAGCAGCGCGGTTTATTATGAATTGCAATCAGAAAAAAATTCCATTGGTGTTTATGCACGACGTATCGGGCTTTATGGTCGGAAGTCGTGCCGAACACGGAGGGATCATCAAAGATGGCGCAAAGCTCGTAAGCGCAATGGCAAACGCTGTCGTTCCAAAGTTTTCTATCATACTAGGTAACTCCTACGGAGCAGGCAATTATGCGATGTGCGGAAAAGCCTATGACCCTCGTTTGATGCTCGCTTGGCCTACTGCCAAAATAGCCGTTATGAGCGGAGCGGCAGCAGGAAAAACGCTGCTACAAATTACAATGGCGACACTCAAAGCCAAAGGCGAAGAAATCACGGAGGAAGCCAAAAAAGAACTGCTTGACCAGATTCAAGCCGACTACGACGAGCAGCTATCTCCCTACTACGCCGCTGCCCGCCTTTGGGTAGATGACATTATTGACCCTCTGGATACACGCCGTGCTATCTCGGTGGGTATTGAAGCGGCAAATCATGCCCCAATCGAGGAACGGTACAACGTAGGTGTCATTCAGACATAGTGTTCCAATAAAAAAAGCAACCTTGCTCACGTTTGAGGGGTTGCTTTTTTTTATGACTACTGGTATTCAGATCTATTTCAAGGTCACACGCTCATCGTCCCCTGTTTCGGTCATCTTACCCTTGTCATGTGGCAAGAGGTACACCTCTGAGAGATCGCGGAATTGCATAGGGTTATTAGGGAAGTTCTTGACGTACGGCTGCAAGAGACGGAAGGCCTCATCGTACCAAAGCACCATCATCGGTACATCCTGCATGGCTAATTTCTCTGCTTTCAGGAAATACTCATAGGCTTCTTGGTCGGTCTGTGCCGCAATTCCTGCTTCGTACAAGCGGTCAAACTCTTCGTTGCGGTAGCGCGAAATATTTGGAAACGATTGCTCACCCAATGAGTCAGGAAGGTTTTTACTGTAAAAGAACTTCAAGAACGGCGCGGGATGCGGCAAATCTGCCACCCATGCCAGCCTTACAATATCGTACTTACCGCCTAAACTCTTCTTGGCCAACTCGCTTAATGGAAGGGGAACCAGCTCAATGTTGATGTTCAGGTAATCTTTAAGCTGCTTTTGAAGCTCAATGGCTACCAAGGCGTGTCGGTTACCGTCGGTATTATAGTAGTAAGTAAACGCTGGAAAGCCCTCACCGTTTTTATATCCTGCCTTAGCCAGATAATAGCGTGCTGAATCTATATTCTGTGAGATACCCGTGATTTGCTTTGCACCGTAGCTGGTTTCTTTTGTCAGGTTGGTAAAAAGTGGCGGCGTGATCCCATGATGACCGGGTGCATCGCCTTCACCATTCAGTACATCTTCCAAAATTTTGGTGCGATCTACTGCAAAAGAAAATGCTTTTCGGACGTTTTTGTCTCCAAAGACAGGGTGTTGATTCATGAAAACCACCATCTGCGTTTGCATCTCTGGCTCACGCTGAAACTGAAAATCCTCACTGTCCGCCAGACTTAGTATTTGTATGATGTGATCGTTAGGTAAACGATAAATCATATCCAGTTCACGCTTCTCAAACTTGTACAACTCCTGCTTTTTCTCGGCAATAAACTTAATATCCAACGCGTCTAAGAGCGGTAGTTTGTTCCCAAACTCATCTACGCCGTGGTAGTTGTCATGTCGTACCAAAATAATCGAAACATCTTGTTCAAAAGATTTTAGCCGAAATGGTCCCGTACCGACGGTTTTACGGTTCATATCCACGCCATATTTTTCGTAAGCTTCCTTCGGGAAGATCAATAGTTCGGGACGCGCTAGGGTATATTTAAATAACGAGTTTGGACTTTCGAGCGTGAGCTTTAGGGTGTAATCGTCAACAACTACAATTCCTTCCACTGGAAACTCAGGTGTATTGCCGCCCGCCGAAGCCTCGTAATACGCTCTTGCGCCTTTGATGACACCATCTATTACATGAAAACCCTTGTTTTCTAGACCTTCTTGTGTACAAAGTCGTGTAAAGCTGTAAGCCACATCTTGAGCCTTCAACTCGCGTCCTTTGCTCTCTGGAAAGCAGGCATCGTCGTGGAAAAAGACTTCTTTCTTGAGCTTAACCGTGTAAACGGTACCTGACTCATCTACTTCCATGGATTCAGCCAGACAAAGCTCAGGCATCAGCGACTTTTGATCAAACTTATACAGCCCCTCGTAGATCTGTGCCACCACCCGATGGGAGTACACATCTACGACACTATGAGGGAATAGGCTAGCAACAAACTCGCTTTCGTTGAGCCGAAAAATACCACCGTAGTTTCGATCTCCTTTTGCGGGCGTAAGCTCCTCACGAATCGTAGTGGTGTTCGCCTCCTCGGAAGACCCTCCGCCGCAACTCCAAAGGGTCAGTGCCAAAAATGAAAATATAACATACTGCAATCTTACCATAATCTGTGTGTTTTCTGGGTTAAGCATCAAGTTCAATCAATACAGGACAATGATCCGAATGTTTGGCTTCGGGCAAAATACAACTGCGTACAAGTTTATCTTTCAGAGGTTCCGTTACGGCATGATAGTCAATGCGCCAGCCTAAGTTTTTGGCTCTCGCATTGGCGCGATAACTCCACCAGGTGTACTGATGCGGGTCAGCGTTAAAGGCACGAAACGCATCAACAAAACCATTGGCGAGCAGCTTATCCATCCATTGGCGTTCCTCGGGTAAAAAACCAGAAGTTTTTTGCTGTCGCGAGGGGTTATGAATGTCAATCGCCTTATGGCAAATATTGTAGTCGCCGCTAATTACCAAATTTGGATATTGTTGTTTTAAGTCGTTAAGATACACAAAAAAATCATCCATCCAGCGAAATTTAAACGCTTGTCGTTCCTCCGAAGACGACCCTGAGGGCATATAAACGCTCATCACGGAAAAGTTCTCATAATCCGCACGAATTACCCGTCCTTCTTTGTCATAGTCTTCAATCCCACATCCATACGCTATGTGCTTTGGCTCGGTCTTACTCAGGATTGCCACACCGCTATACCCTTTTTTTTGGGCTGAGTACCAATAGGTTTGATAGCCCATAGACTCAAAAAGCGCCATCTCTTTTTCGAGCTGCTGAGGTTGAGCTTTAGTCTCCTGAAGGCAGACTGTATCGGGGTTTGTTGCCCTGAGCCAGTCGGCAAAGCCTTTTTTGAGTGCCGCACGGATACCATTAACATTGTAGGTGATGACCTGCATAAAAATTACCAGATTTCTTCTTCAAAATATTGGATGATGTACAGCTTTAATAAGCCCTCTTGCTCAAAAAAGTTTAGACGAGGGATTTTTTCGGTGGGTTTCCAGTGCGGCCAGCCGTCTTGGTCTTGCCCCTCAAGTTGGTAATATCCCGCAGGACGCAGCACTCGACAGATAGCAATGTGCATTAAATCCTGCTTTTCTTC
>CAZNAK010000285.1:0-2820 GCA_964570645.1 uncultured Cytophagales bacterium
GAATGGTAAGTTTCCACAATTTACAGAACCTTCAGAGGGCTATCACGGCTTAAAGTTTTGGGAGGTTTTTGGTCAAGACACCCCGTTCGGAAATATCGCTTTTGTCATTCGTGCCCGCGTGGAGGGGCTACGCGATTTTGGACCCGCTTTGAGTCCTTTTAATGCGTTTCTCTTGTTGCAAGGCCTTGAGACACTTTCGCTACGTGTACAACGCCACGTCGATAACGCCCTTGAGTTGGCGCGTTGGCTGGAAGGGCACGAGCTTGTGGAGCGCGTCAGTTATCCGGGTTTGGAGAGTCACCCAGACTATGAGCTGGCGCGTAAGTACCTGCCAAAAGGTGCGGGGGGTGTCCTTTCTCTTGAGCTGAAAGGAGACCGTGAGCAGGCGGCGAAGTTTGTCGAAAAGCTACAGTTGGTCAGTCATCTGGCTAATGTTGGCGACGCTAAAACGCTTATTATCCATCCCGCCTCAACGACACACCAGCAACTAAGCGACGAGGAACAACGCTCGGCGGGGGTTACGCCTACGCTTTTACGTGTCTCGGTGGGAATTGAGCACATCGACGATATTCGTGGAGACTTTGAGCAGGCTTTTGCTCAAGTCTTTGAACCCGTTTTAGCCTAAAATATACTTCACTTAGACCTGTAAGCTTGAATAGCTTGCAGGTCTAAAAATCAGTACTTTCATGGAAAAACTTATTCATAAACACTCATTTTCTCTCGAATCGGGTACTGTTCTTCCGCTTTTAGAGGTCGCTTACCATACTTACGGAACGTTGAATGCCGACCGAAGCAATGTCGTTTGGGTATTTCATGCACTGACGGGTAACGCCGAGGTTGCCGACTGGTGGCAAGGTGTTTTTGGAGAAGGAAAAGTACTTGATCCAAGTCGCGACTTTATCATTTGTGCCAATATGCTAGGCTCCTGCTATGGCTCCTCTAGTCCGATTAGCGAAAACCCGGTTACAGGTACGCCATTTTATGGGAATTTTCCGAGACTAATAACGGTAAAAGATATGGTGAAGGCGCATAGAGTTTTGGCGCAGCAACTCGGTATCCAGAAAATTAAATTAGGCATTGGTGGCTCGATGGGAGGACAGCAGCTACTGGAGTGGGCAGTGCAAGAGCCAGAGCGGTTTCGTACAATTATTCCGATTGCAACTAATGCAAAGCATTCTCCTTGGGGTATCGCTTTTAACGAATCTCAGCGCATGACCTTAGAAGCAGACCCGACGCTGTGGTATGCTTCGCCCTTGGCGGGACGGGCCGGACTGAGGGCGGCACGTGCGACGGCTTTACTTTCTTATCGGAATTATGAGACCTACGCGCTCAAACAGTCCGATAAACAGGAATCGCTGGAAGATTTTAAGGCGAAGTCTTACCAAAACTACCAAGGCGAAAAGCTCGTACAGCGGTTTCATGCACAGTCGTACTACATTTTATCCAAGTCCATGGACTCACATGATGTTGGTCGCGGGCGTAACGGCATTGAAGAGGCTCTTGGGCGGATCCAGTCAAAAACGCTAGTTATCGGGATCAGTTCCGACCAGCTTTTTCCTACCGAGGAGCAGCTTACCATTGCTCGGAATATCCCTGATGCCCAATTCTTCCAAATTGATTCGATCTACGGGCATGATGGATTCCTCGTAGAACATCAAAAGTTAAATCATCACATCCTAAATTTTCTTCAACAGGGGAGGCATCGCGCTCTTCGTTTAGGTCATAATTGGATAAGCGCATAAGCATTTATCCAATTATTGAAAAAAGCTTTTGTGTGAGCAAGTCAAAGTTGATGGGTTTTTCGACCAAGTCATTGATGCCAAAGGATTGGAACTCTTCCAGGCTATAATTATCGGGATTACCCGTAATAGCTATGATGGGCACATTTGCCTTATCTGAGTCAGGAAGCTGTCGGATGGCTTTAGCACATTCAATGCCATTCATTTTGGGCATATTGATATCCATTAATATCGCTTTATAGCTCGTTGCCCCTATTTTTTGGAGGACTTCTTGCCCATTTCGTGCAGTATCAATATCAAACTGCTGCGCTTGTAAAATGCGGCGCATGATATTTTGCACTACGGCACTATCTTCTGCAATGAGTATCTTTTTATTGCTCATGGATTGCTTGTTATTTGCAAATCCAATATAGCAACAAAAAAACAACTAAATCAGACTTTTGTCTTATAAATCTGCGAATTAACTTTCTAAAGTACTTTGTTTTACAAAGTAACGACTTTTAACAACTAGCCGCTACCGTAAGCCAAACCAAGTGGCTCCGCCTGCGGTATAGCCGCCGAGTTATTAGTAACTCATGCTGAGGCACTTCTATAAGATGACGAACTTTTAAAGAAGCGACTGTGCTTGATAATAGCATGCAGATGTTCCAGCGATTCATAATCACTGGCAAGAACCCGTCACACCGCATTGTCCAAGTAATAAATAAAAGCACTTTGTATTGCAAAGTTAAGAATAAAAACTTAAAGAGCAGAATGACGATCTTCATTCAGACTCTAGTGAGGAATTGGCGTAATATGAACTACATATCATGCCATGCAGCGTCCATTTCTTCAAGCTGGTCTCTGACCCACGTTTGGGCATGTAGTCTAAGTTCCTCGCCATCAGTTCCGTGCATCACCTCACCGTAACGGATGCGAACACGTGTTTTGGATTTCCCAAGGCTTTGTACAAAGTGCGTAACAAATAAATCTTGATCTACCCAAGCATCGTCAGGGTCTTCATAGGAGATAGCAACGGGGACAATACTGTGTCCTGTCTCGGCAAGGGTGTGAAACATGCCTGGTTTAAAGTTGAGTGTAC
>CAZNAK010000285.1:2830-4009 GCA_964570645.1 uncultured Cytophagales bacterium
TCTGGAAAAATAAGTAAAGAGTAGCCTGACTCGAGCCACTTGACGACGCTTTCGCGTGTACTCCGCCGGCTTTCACGGTTCTCGCGCTTGACCAAAACTACATGAGATAAGCGTACCCCCCAGCCGATAATCATCCAGCTTCCTACCTCTTCTTTGGCAACTACTGAACTCAGACTTTTGGTCAAGATAATAATTGGGTCAATATATGAGCGATGATTGGCGACAATAAGTACGTTGCCTTGTGGTATATTTCCCTCCTCAATGACCTCAATGTTCATTAAGAGCACCATTAGTTTTGCCCAGTCTTTGCGTTCAAGCATCACGCGTTCGCGGTCATCACCAAGCAATACTGCCTGCGTGAGTGTGCGGAGGACATAATAGACTGAAACACCCGAAAAAGTGAGTAGGCGAGCCGATCCGCGAATAAGGCGCGTTAATGATGAGAGGATTCCAAACATACCCCAAAAGTACGGATAAATTCCCATCTTCTGACAAACTCAAATTTCTTCCAACATCCGCTTTACTTGTAGGTCTCCATACCCATAGATCGCCTCGTGTTTGGAAAAAGCTTGAAACAGTTGACCAAAATTTTCGCGCCCATACGCCACCACCAAAGCCTTGAGTGTCTCTTTGGGCTCTCCCAAGAAATTCTCACGGGGCTGACGTGCAATATGTGCCTTTATGGCAGGCAATAAAAACGGAAATCGAGCTTGATGTTTCTCTACCAGTGCTTGAAGGTTTTTAAAGTCATCGTTTTGGTACAATTTCCAGAGTTGGGCAAAAGTACGTATTTCGGCTTTTGATAAAGTAATGCGAGATTGGAAAATATCGGGTAACTCTATGGGCTGAAGGTGGCCAAAGCCATATTTCGCACTTTCAGGGGGGAGAGCTAAAGAAACGACGTTTGATTCATTATAAGTGGCTATGTACCAGCAGGTAAACCATAGATTGACTTGACAGAAAAGATCCTGTTCAAACTAGAGTATGATTTCAGCACCCGCGGGAATAGCATTGATTTTATTAAGTTCGGGCTGTATTTTTGAGCGATAATCGCTCTCCCCGAAGTATTCTTTTATAAACATTTCGCGGTTTTGCAGTGGTGTCTCTAGTGTTTCACCCGAGACCTTTCCATCCATGAGGCATTCGCGAATCTCGATACGTTCACCTTTGATAGAAGCG
>CAZNAK010000286.1:0-3999 GCA_964570645.1 uncultured Cytophagales bacterium
TCAAAACCAAAGCAGTCTTAACGCAAAGCACCCAGCCAAAACGGTTTTTTTTGAGCACGAAATGCGATTTGGGACACGAACAAATCGAATAACCAAAAAGCGTTTCAAAAAGCGATTGCACCTTTTTTACAGGCACCGAAAAACCACTGTTGAGCAATACGGTAAGCGACTTTACACCCGACCCATACTGAGTAGGCGCTTTAATATGTTCGGGAAAACGACCGCTATTTTTAGCCCCACAACAAGAACAGGTAACCTGCAATTTCTGGTACTCACAAATCAGCAATTTAGGCTCGGGAATATCAAAATCCTGACGAATTTCTAGTAACTCAGCTTCCGAAGTCTTCAACGCACTTCCACAATACGTGCAGACGGAGGGAGCTAGCTTAATGACTTCATCAATTTTACTGCAATCCTCGACTAGGTCAAGGGTTTTTCCCTGATGTCCTTTTTGTCCGCCCCGCTTTTTACCTTTTGAGCAGGGAAAGGCTGGACGCTTGCCATAGCCATCGGAAGAGGGTGATTTATGACTGTTTTTGCTGTGCTTAGTTTGCTTAGCCGCTTTTCCAGCTCCTCTACACGAGCCATCAATAAGGAGATCAACTTCTGTTGTTCCAAGATAAGATCATGACAAGCCGATGGAGTCGTGGGAAGTTTTAGAGGATGAATTTTGATTGTATGTCGATTTGACTATTTCTGAGTAATTTTACAAAAAATAGGAGACCTAAATAGTTACAAATAAACAATAATCCCAACTTCTCTCGGCTAAACCTCAAGCAAGTCTTGTTGCCTTATTGTACCTTTGTCCCCCTAACGATTAAAACCCTCTGAGTTATGTGTGGAATTGCTTTAGTACGTCTTCGCAAGCCTCTTTCTTACTACTACGACAAATACGAAAACCCTGCTTATGCCATTAACAAGCTCTTCTTGCTGATGGAAAAACAACATAACCGTGGGCAAGACGGAGCTGGGATTGCGGGTGTACGCCTTGATGTGCAGCCCGGCACGGAGTATATGGATCGACTGCGTTCGATTGAAGATAAGCCCATTGTCGAAATTTTTGAGCAGGTCGGTCGTAACTTTGACCAAGCTTACCGTGAAAACAAAGCAAACTACGACGACCACAAGTGGATGAAAAGCAGTGTTCCGTTTTCGGGGGAGGTACTGATCGGGCACCTCAGATACGGCACCTACGGAAACAACGATAAGCAGTTTTGCCACCCGATGGGACGTAAAAGTAATTGGCGAACACGGAACTTAATGGTCGCGGGCAATTTTAATATGACCAACAACGATGAGCTTTTTGAGAAACTCGTCGAAATGGGGCAGCAGCCCAAGGAACGCGTTGACACCATTACGGTGATGGAAGAAGTCGGGCATTTTGTGGATTTGGAGTTCAACCGACTTTGGGAAAAGTATCACGATAAATTTGACCATAACCAGCGGGTGATTCGCGAAATTGAAGATAATTTTGACCTTAAAAGCGTCCTTCAACACTCGTTTTCCAACTTTGACGGGGGGTACGCCATTGTAGGACTACTCGGGTACGGTGGGGCTTTTGTCGCTAGAGATTCCGCAGGAATTCGTCCTGTATATTACTATGCCGACGAAGAGATCATTGTGGCAGCTTCCGAAAAACCTGCTATCAAAACTGCCTTTGAGGTGCAATACAACCAAATTCAGGAGTTAAAGCCTGCCCACGCGCTGGTCATGGATAAGTTTGGTAATTTTAGTGAGGAAGCGATCACGGAGCCGCTCCCCAAAAAGGCTTGTAGCTTTGAGCGTATTTATTTTTCGCGGGGTTCCGACCCCAAGATTTATGAGGAACGAAAGGTGCTCGGACAACTTGTTGCCCGCAGTGTCCTGAAGCACATCGAAAATGACCTCGGAAACACCGTCTTCTCTTACATTCCAAACACGGCTGAAACTGCATTCTTGGGTATGATGCAGGAAGTAGAGTCGCAACTCATTCAAAAACGCCTAAAAGTTCTTGAAGACGAAAACCGTCAAATTGACTCCGATAAAGTACGAAAAATACTTTCTACACGCCCACGGGTAGAAAAACTGGTCATTAAAGATACCAAACTACGTACTTTCATCACCAATGATAGTAGTCGGAACAACTTTGTCGCCCATGTATATGACACCACCTACGAAATTATCAATAAAGGCATAGATACCTTGGTTGTCATTGATGATTCTATCGTTCGGGGGACTACGCTTGAACAAAGTATTCTCCGGATGCTTGACCGACTTGAGCCGAAACGAATTATTGTGGTTTCTTCCGCACCGCAGATTCGGTATCCTGACTGCTATGGCATTGATATGTCTAAGATGTTTAGCTTTATCTGCTTCCGTGCGATGCTGGCACTCATCGAAGAACATCACCTAACACACCTCCTCGAAGAGGTGTACCATAAATGTAAGGATGCTTTGCGCGATGGCGACCCAGCGATGCCAAACTACGTAAAAGAAATTTATGCGCCGTTCACCTACGAGCAGGTTTCCGATAAAGTAGCTGAACTTGTTGCCAGGCGTGGAAAGCTCAAGGCAGAGGTGAAAGTGATCTTCCAACCGATTAAAAACCTCCATGAAGCTTGTCCCAGCCACCTCGGTGATTGGTATTTCACGGGGAACTACCCTACGCCAGGCGGAAACCGCGTGGCTAACCAGGCCTTTGTGAACTTTCGGGAAGGGAAGAAAGTGAGGGCGTATTGATTCAGTAAAGCTCTCTACCGCAACTGCAAAACAATCTGCTGCCCGCGTCTTACGGTACTGTTAGGAGACAAGGACTGTTTCTCGACACGTCCTCGCCCTGCAAAAGTCACTTTTAAACCTCTGTTTTCTAGCAAGAAAAGCGCGTCACGCAGTGTCATGCCGATTACGTTTGGTACACGTTCGGGGTTTTGCTTTACCCCTGCAAACAGGATACTGTCGCCCTTAAGTTTTGTACGTACCCAAGGAAGCGGTGAGTTATCGTAGATTTGGATGCCTAGCTCTTTGGTGATCACCTCTAGGTTCTCTCGTTTGCCTGCCTGAATGAGGGGTAAGGTTTCGCTTTCTGTCTTGGGTAGGGTTTCTATGGTCGGATTCACGCGCTGGTGATAAACCACGTCGGCAAACTCGCGGAACACAGGGGCGGCTACGTCCCCACCGTAGCGGTCGTTTGGATCACGCGGATTGTCGATGATCACGATACAGGTATATTGGGGGTCGTCGGCAGGAAAGTAACCCGCAAAAGAGGTGTAGTGATCCTGCGTGTATTTTCCGTCACGGACTTTTTCGGCAGTGCCTGTTTTTCCTGCGATTTTATATTCTTCGGTATAAATATTCCGTGCCGTTCCTTTTTCTACGGCTCCCTCAAGCATCTTTTTCACGATTTCTAAAGTTGTAGCTGAACATACCTTAGGGTATAATACCTTTGCCTTGAACCGTTCTTTATACTCATTGGCATAGGCGACTTTTTTGACTAAGTAAGGCTGAATCATCTTCCCGTCGTTGGCGATGGCATTGTAAAAAGCCAGTGTATGTGCAGGGGATAGTAGCATTTCGTAGCCAATCGACATCCAAGGAAGCGTACTTCCGCTCCAACTCGAGTCCGAGGGGAACTTTAATAGCGGAGTAGCCTCACCGACCATTTGCACATCGAGCTGCCGATCGACGTGGAACTTGCGAAGGTAATCCGTAAACTCCTCTGGGTTTTTACGGAAATACTTCCAAATCAACTTTGACATACCCACATTGGAAGACTTCTCAAATATTTGCTGGATAGTCAGTTTACCGTACTCGTTTACATCGCGCATGATAGCGTCCTCGTAAAACTTATAAATACCGTTACCTGTATCCACCGTATCCAAAAGCGTGACAGGGGCATGCTCAAACAGTGCTATCATCGACATGAGCTTAAACGTAGAACCGGGTTCGGCGAGTCCAGGATCGCCAAAGGCAAAGCTGTTATTTTCTACATAATCACCCTGGGAGTTTCGGCCAAGGTTCACC
>CAZNAK010000287.1:0-3986 GCA_964570645.1 uncultured Cytophagales bacterium
CCAATTCTTCATAAGACAGCCCTTCTAAAGTCGCCTTTAGGCTGTCTAAATGGGTAGTTTCTTGTCCGTAGGAAACAGAAAAGAGAGAGAAGAGGTAAATCGAAGTGAAAATAAGATTCATAAAAAGCAAGAGTTAAAGTGGAAAACTTCAGTAAAAGTAGTTTTTTTTCATGAAACACCTTATTATGTGGACAAGTTTAATAAGCAGATGATAAAGGTTTAAGGTGTGTAAGGCCGAGGAACTCAGAGAATACCCAAGCCCTGCCGAGTTTTTGAAAACGAAAAGGCGTTTGGCTGACAGCAAGCCGGAAGACGAGATTGTTCTGGATGAGTCTGGGGCAGACGAGGTCAAAGTATTTATCGAGAAGCACTGCACGACTGAACAAAAAGCACGTTTAGCGCAGGTTGCCCGGCAGGTTTGGGGCTTCGAGACCCCCTTCGGAATTGAATTACTCGCTACCGTACACTGGGCGGCAAGAGCAGCTAACGATAAGCAGCTCACGGACGTAGTAAGGCAGGTGCGGCAGTGGCCAAAAAACCCCGAACGGAAAGCACGACTTTTTTCTGAAAAGCACGTGGAGAAAGCATGGCAACGGCTTTCGGAAAGTTAAAGAGTCTCGATATTCCGAAAATCCAAGCCTTTGTATTGCGCCTCGGGGATGGTTTAGGCGTGGAGAAAAGGGAGGAATAAAAAGAAGATTGCTAGTTAAAAGTAAGAAATCAGGCAACTGATCTACCTTTCACTAGCTTTTTAGGAGCCATGAATGAGGTCAGTCGCCAATTTGGGCTAGTAATTTTGTAAAAATGTGATTTTACTTCTGGACACGCATTTTACTGACAATCCGAATTTGGTAAGGCAGGCGCGCCTGTAAGCCTTGCATTTCGGAAATGGTTTTAAGCTCTTGCCAGTATGGTGCAAGCGGACCAAGTTGTGCTTTGATTTCCTTATCTGCTTGTGTCTTTGCAAATCCACTACCTAACAGCTCTTCCAAAACGCCTTTCGCTTTTGGGCGATACGATACGCTGTAACCTTCGTCAAGCTCTGCGGCATCAGCGGCGAGCGTGATCGCATAATCAAGGTCCCCAAACTCATCGATTAAACCGTTTTTGAGTGCCTGTTCGCCTGTCCAGACACGCCCTGAGGCAATTTTTTTGAGTGAATCCTGGGTCATATTTCTCCCCTCTGCTGCTTTTTGGGTAAAGTCGTCGTAGCCTCGGTCGACAAAGTTTTGCAAAGTAGCCTTTTCATGCTCCGAGAACGCCTTTGTGGGTGATCCAAGGTCGGAAAGCTCGCCTGTATTTACTCGATCAAAAGTCAATCCTACCTTGTCTTCCAACGCAGAAGAGGCATCCATGAGTATCGCAAAAATCCCGATAGACCCTGTAATCGTATTGGGTTGTGCGATGATACGGTCACAGCTCATAGCCATGTAGTATCCGCCCGAAGCGGCTACGTCTGACATTGAGGCGATGATGGGTTTACCCGACTTTTTGACCATTTGTACCTCACGCCACATTTCATCCGAGGCCAGTGCGCTTCCGCCCGGTGAGTTGATGCGCAGTACGATGGCTTTTACGTTGTCATCTTTACGCGCTTTACGAAGCTCTTTGACAATAGTTTCAGAGCCAATGCTTTCGCCCTGCTTACTTTTTCCTGATCCGATTGCTCCTTCACCAAAAATCACCGCTACTTTCGTTTTTGAATACTTTTTGGTAATCTGTTTGGGTGCATTTTGGTATTTCCCGTAGGTAATGAAGTTGATTTTGTCGTCTGCATCAATCTCAAGCATTTCTCGTAATACGTTAAGTACAGAGTCCTCATAAATTGCCCCATCAATTAAGCTAAACTTCACGGCATCATGTGGGGTATCGACGAGTGCTTCGTCCGAAAGCTTGCGGAGCGAATCCTGTGGAATGTTACGCGACTCGGATACCTGAGAGAGATAAAAGTCATAAATGGAATTAAGATAGGCAGAGGTTTGTTTGCGGTCTGCTTCGCTCATATCTGTTCTTAGGTAAGGCTCGACGTAGCTTTTAAAATCGCCCACCTTAAAAATTTCAGGTTTAAGCCCTACTTTGTCAAACATTCCTTTGTAGTACATCTTTTCGACGCTCAACCCCAGAAAGGCAAAAAGCCCCTCCTCCATGACAAAGACTTTGTCGGCTACCGAAGCCAAGAAATAGGCTTTTTCTTCCATGATCTCGCCATAGGCATAAATAAACTTCCCTGACTCTTTAAAGTCCAAAAGTGCATTCCTGATATCATAGAGTTGTGTCCAGCCGCCTGCGACTACGTTTACGTCCAGATAAATGCCTTTAATGTTCCCATCTATTTTGGCGTTAGTAAGTGTCTCTTTGATATTTACCAGTCCCATCGGTTGGGCGACGTTTGTAAAAGGTAGTCCCGTCGGGATGGAAAGATCCTCAAAGGGATTGGGTTTGGAGGAGGTGTATTCGACCAGCGGTCGGTTGAATTTGAGGCGTAAAACAGAATTGGCTTTCACATTTACCTCCTCGTTACCCGAAGAGTTTGCGGCCAGTCCCGCGAAAAATAAAAAGCCGACGAGTACCGTCCCTACTGTAAAAACTAATAATCCGACGACAACAGCCGATACTGCTCGAAGAAAGTTTCGCATAACTTTGCTATGATAAAATGTGTTTTCAAACTCAAAAATCTTAAATTTAACGTACTATTCCAAAGATATTTTCGTAATATTGATATGAGAAATGTAATTTATATTCATTATTTTGACAAATCATAAATCAATCATGCAAGTTTTGAAGACATTCATATTTTCTTTCTTCCTTATGCTTTCAGTTTCCGCTGTTCAGGCACAAGTCGAAGAGTGGACACCAATCATTGAAAATAAAGGTGGACTTTATATCTCTCGTAAAAACGTAGAATGGCAGGACGTTAGAAACGGCTTACATCAAGAGGTAATCGTACTACGTTTAGAAAACCGTTCAACGGGAACGTTGTTGGTCGAGTGGGATGAAGAGCTATACTACAACGACGTTTGCCGTACTTGTGGACAAAGCCCTGAATACCATCGCACGCTTGCTATTGCGCCAGGTCAAACTATTGAAGGCGAGTTGGACGCAATGAAAACAGGAAAAGGTTTGCGTATTTTTGTTAAAGCACTCAATCGAAAGAATAGCTCTGTACTGACAGACTATAAAATGGCAAATTTGGAAGTCTCAGAACGCTAGATTTGATGTCATTACCCCGTATTTCGGTGGTTACGCCATCATATAATCAAGGGCAGTTTTTGGAACAAACTCTGGATTCAGTACTTTCGCAAGGGTACTCGAATCTGGAGTTTATTGTTATAGACGGTGAAAGTAACGACGAGAGTGTTTCGATTCTCAAGAAGTACGAAAAGCACCTAACGTATTGCGTTAGTGAGCCAGATCGCGGGCAGAGCCACGCCATCAATAAGGGCTTTACACGCGCTACGGGCACTATCATGACCTGGCTTTGTAGCGATGATTACTTGCTTCCCGAAGCACTCAGCAGTGTGGCTCATCACTTTCAGCAAAATCAAAAAGCGGACGTGATACACGGTGGGTGTGTGATGTTGGCGGGTGAGAAAAAGCTATCCGAAAACTTTGGGGCGGGGAGACAACTCCCCGAGGATTATTTTTTATTCATGGCATTTCCGCAGCCTGCGGCGTTTTTTAGGCGGTCGATATGGGAAAGTGCGGGTAAGCTGGATGAAAGCCTCCATTTTGGGATGGATTATGACCTTTTCCTTCGCATGAAATTGCTAGGCGAGTTTCTGCCCGTCGAAAGTGTTTTTTCAGTTTATCGCCTTCATGAAGGTAGTAAGACAGTCAGTAGTCAGGAGAAGTTTAAGGCAGAGTACCTCCAGATTTTAAGTCGGTTTTTGCGAACATTCCTACGGCACAACGAAATTAACTTGATCAAAGCTCTGGGGGATTATCACGAGAGTCCAGTAAATTACTTACACCTAACGCATACAAAC
>CAZNAK010000288.1:0-3974 GCA_964570645.1 uncultured Cytophagales bacterium
AGAAGCGCATCCTCAGCCGCAAACGAACAGAGCTGGCCCAGCAGAACGAACGCCTGCTGCAGCTGTATCTCCAAGGGCATCTCGATGCGGTGACATTCCAGGATAAATCGACCATGCTTCAGGGGCAGATGCAGGAGGTCGAACAGGGCTGGCCTCCAAATACATTTAAGTCCGCCCAAGCTGGACTCAGGTATAGATTTTCTTCGCTGATACATCTTTGGTGATCACTGGCTTGCAGCGTGCCTGCTTCCGCAATTCCGAGGATTTTCTGGCTCGTAAGGTCAACTTGCAGATCAAGGCGTTCGGGAGCTTTTCCAAAGCCGACTGCCGTGACCTTAGAAAGGAGTACCGTTGGGTTTTTCATACTGTAAAGATGCCAAAACCCTTATTTGTACTCAAGCAAATAGTCAAGATATTCGTTGTGGAGCATCATTTGGTCCAAAGAAACAGACATCCTCACTTGATCTCCAAAGGCTTCTCCCTCTTCGTTGTTAAATTTTTTGAC
Source organism: uncultured Cytophagales bacterium (assembly GCA_964570645.1). Classification (GTDB taxonomy): domain Bacteria; phylum Bacteroidota; class Bacteroidia; order Cytophagales; family Bernardetiaceae; genus DAISIL01. Next base: position 506 of record CAZNAK010000288.1, read on the forward strand.
AGATCTAGGTACATTTATTCTAAGCTCATAATTTCCTGTGCTAAACATCCCTGCGGCAGCTTCTAGGCTTGTATCCTCCCCGCTCTGTGCCTTGGCAAAGCCCGAAAGCATGGAATAAACCATGTCACCGTCCACGTTATTTCGTCGTAGTTTTCCCTTGCTGCCTTCAAAGATAACTCCTGTGCTTGCCTCGCTGGAGTCTTTACTCATCACCTGATACGCGGCATTGAGGCTTTCTATGTCTTTGAAGTCAAACTGATAGCGTGCAATACCTTTTTCGGGTTCAGAGTTATCTTTGACCCTCGAAATACCTTTGACAGCTGCAAGGGCTGAAAGTTTATCGTCTGTATCTTCACGCATTTTTTCTGAGATATCGTCGTTTTCCTCCTCTTCTGTCGCCGTAGAGTCGGTCATCGTTTTCATGGATTCTAGCATCGTTATCATTTGGCTCATATCCAGTTCAAAGGTGTAGATGCCTGAGCCATTTTTGTTGATTGTAATCTCTTCTTTAATGTCAAAGCACGAGGAGAGTGAGAACATTAGAATAAGACTGATCCCGATAAGGCGAAATTTGGTGGTCATGGTTCGTTTCTTTTTTTAAATTTTAGCGTCAAAAACTTAGCCCGAATATTACTGATAACATTTTATTCATATTTAAGTATTGCATAAATTCGTTGTTTTCGGCTCATGCTAGCTTTCCCTAAAAGGGGAAGAAGCCATTTGTGTGAAACATCAGTGAGTAAATACTTTTGTCATCTTTATAGAATGATCGAAAAACTACAGCTCGTTTGTTGTTTAGCTAGGCGTATGTTAAAGCAAAAAAAAGACCCCAATTTCTTGAGGTCTCTTGAAGTAACTTACTTACGCTGCAATCCGAGAGGTTGTGAAACAGCGTTGTAGAATATCCAAGTACTGCGTAGAGAACTGTTGAAATACCCATTTTTTGAACTCCCTAAATTCAATGGCATCCAACATTAAAATAGTCTTCTTAAGTTCGCGCTCAAAAAGTGAACGATCCTGTCCCACCTTTTTTAGGATCATCTTTTGGTATTCTAGCATGGTGTGATTTGTTTTGGTAATTAGTGTGTATTTAGTAGTTTGTCCTCTCAAAGAGGAACTAGGGAAGTTGCTCATTTACTTTCTCTAAATTAGCGAATTTGAACGCACTAGCCAAACTTTTAACACATCAATTAGCTTTCAGCTTTATTTTATTTGGTGTTTGCCTGATTAACGAAGCTTTTGCTGCACCACCGCTTCGGTTAAGTTACAGCAACAAAAGTATTTCGTTGAAAGAAACCTTTTCGATTAGTGTCCATTTATCTGGTTTTACGTCAAATCGTCCGCCTAAGTTTCCTGATATTGAGGGTTTTGACAAAGGGGAAGTAACCATTAAACAACCAGTAACGGCGGCAGGGGAACAAGTATTCACACAGTATTATATCCCGCTGCGTAGGGGGGTTTTTCAGTTAAAGTTATTCAGGATACGTGTTGGCATGTATCAGGTAAGCTCCAAAAAAAGCCAGTTGATCACGGTGGAAGACGCTATTCCCAACCTGGTTCCAAGAAAGAATACCCTACCCGCTTCAGCTTCTGAGAAAACGAAGATACCTTATTTTGATGATTCGCAGGGCGGTGCTTTAGTGCTTCAGACCAATAGAGACGAAGTTTTTCTGAGCGAAGAGCTTGAGGCAACGCTCTACTTTTACATCAAAAGTCCGAGCACTGTACCACTGGACTTTCCAGAAAACATTTACAGTCAAATCAACGACTTAGCTGAAGAACTACATCCTGTTTCTTGTTGGGAGGATCGCTTTGGCATTGAGCGTCCCGTGCGTGAGCTAGTCACCGTTCGGGGGCAGCGGTACGAACGTTTCCGATTGTACCGCGTATTGCTCTACCCATTCAGTGAGCAGGACATTGTGTTGCCTTCAGTGCAGTTAGAGATGCTCAAAGGTAGCCTGAGCGGGCGGTATAGTCAGTCCAGGTTATCCCCTCGGGAGCCAGAGACGTTCAGAAGTCGGGCGGTACGGATTGCCGTAAAACCCTTACCCGACCATCCGTTCAAGGGAGAGGTTGCCGTCGGAGTTTTTCGGGTGAGCGAAGGAATTAGTAAATTTTATGTAGAGACTGGTGAGCAGCTAGGATATAGCTTTGGTGTGGAGGGTTACGGAAACCTACGTGCTGCTAAGCTTCCTGAGTTTGTAAACAAAGGGGCCTTTGAAATTTATCCACCCAAAATAGAAAACCTCGCACGGCAACGGCCTGAGGGTATGCTGCGCTCGCGTGTTTCCCGATATAGTATTATTCCTAAGATGCCCGGGACATACGAGATGGCAGATCTATTCAGTTGGATATATTTTAATACAGATAAGGCTGCCTATGATACTTTGCAAAGTAGTTTACGTTTTTTTGTGGATGGGGATACCGTTTTAACTGATGTTTCGGTAGAGCAGCCTCAGATAGATAACACTTCTTGGCGTGGCTCAAGTAATAAATTACGTGGGAAATCAGGAGACAGCAACTGGCTTATTAATGGTGTATTGATTTTTGTAATGCTTTCTTTGGGTACGTTGATTTTGATAAAGCTGATTCGGAAGTGAAAGCTATTTCGCTTCTTCTACAACGACTTTTCTACCTTCTAATTTAAATATCTGAATGTCTGTACCTACCTCTATAAACTGTCCTTTTGTGCGTACTTCGTAGGTTTCGCCATCAAAGTCTGCGGTTCCTGAAGGGCGTAAGGCTGAGACAGCTCTCCCTTTTTGCCCTACAAAGAGCCGTTGGAGTCTTTCGTCAAGTTTATTGGCATTGGCAGGACTATGCAACGCAAAGCGTTCCCAAGTCTTGGAGCTGAGACCGTAGTAGCCTGCCGTAGTTGCACAGATTAACGAAATGCCCAAAGTCGCGGTACCAATGGTACTGCCAAAGTAGCTGTACGAAAATATAATCCCTAAAATCGTCATTGCCGTACCGATCAGTCCAGCAATAGTTGTTCCCGGGATAAAAAAGACTTCAGCAAACAAAAATGCCAGTCCTAGAGTCATGAGTGCTGCTACAATTAGTATTTCCATACCTATATTTTACGAAAAAATGGTCATAAAGATGTCCAAAACGTACTCTTTTGAATCGTGTAATGCTATTGTTTAGCTAGTAAGCGTCTTATTACCACTATTTGCCGATGCAAAATCGCGAAAAGATCGTTCCCAATACTTCGTCCGTGACGACCTCACCAGTGATGGTACCGATGTGATCCAATGCCGTTCGTAAATCTAAGGAAACTAAATCACCTGTAAGTCCTCCCTCAAGTCCCGCCAAGACCTCTTCCAATGACTGCGTAGCTAAACGGAGACTTTCGTAATGACGAAGGTTTGTTACCACTTCGTCGCTACCCACGTTATGAGTTTGGACGAGTCTTAAGAGGTGTTCCTTGAGCGTCTCTAGGTCGGTTTTGAGGAGTGCCGAGATACCC
>CAZNAK010000289.1:0-3973 GCA_964570645.1 uncultured Cytophagales bacterium
CTTTCCTCCCTGAAAGCAATGCGTTCTTTTTCAAAATTATATTCCGCCTCCAGAAAAGCTAGCTTTTTGGTACGTGACTCATTAGCCAAGGTATCGGAAGTTTTTTTGAAAAGGAGTTGCTGTTCGTAAGCTTGAGCAAACCTTTTTTGTGCGGCATAGACCTGAGAGAGCCACTCCGAGGAAGACTTAATCGCCTCAAGATACTCGATCTCTTGCCCGATTTGTAAGGCCTCAACGAGTGCTTTTTCTGCCTCAGGATATTCCTTTTTATTAAAATGTGTCTTGCCGAGCAAAATCAAACTGGTTGCTATGTTGGCAGGTTCTTGGAGTTTTCGGCGTAGTTGGATGGCGCTTTCAAGAAAAAACATGGCGGAATCTGCTTTTCCAATAGCAGAAAACGTTTCTCCCAAACCATGAAAGCAGTAGGCAATTCCGTTTTCGCTTTCTAATTCTTGGTAGCGATTGAGTGACCGTCTGTAAAACCGTACCGACTTTTCAAAGTTCCCCAAATAATATTCAACTTCCCCGATATTCAGTAAGGCAGCTGCTTCGTAGCTTTTAAATGCCAGACTACCACTGATTTCGGCAGACTTTTGATAATATTCCGAGGCTTTTTCATAATTTTCCTGATAAAAATAAATGATACCTAAGTTATTGTAGCTTGTTGCTATACCATAATTATCTTGGGTTGCTTTCCGAATGCGAAGGGCGTCAAAATAGTACTCCAGTGCCAGCGGGTAGTTTCCGAGCCGCCGCGCGACAATTCCTAGCCCTTCGTAGGAGCTACTCTGCCCTTTGAGGTAATTTTCATGTTTGGCGATTTCTAGTCCCTGCTCAAAAAAACGGCGGGACTCTTGGTACTTACCTTTTTCGATCAGTCGCCACCCTGTGTTATTGTAGGAGTCCACAATACCGTTCTGGTAGTCTATTTTTTTGGCAAGCGTGAGGGCTTGATCGGTGAGTTGGCTTGATCTAACGCTGTCAATGTCAGTGTACAGGTAAGCAAGCTCATTAAGAATGCTTACACGTACGGTGTCATACAGCCCTTTTTCGTTTAATCTGGCTTGGATGGAATCCAAGTAAGGCTGACTCTGCGAAAAAGTTGTTTTCGCGACCATTCCCAGAAGAAAAAGAAGTAATAGGAAGCTTCTCATCGTCCAAACATACTAAAAAAGTTTCGCATTAAGAATCCACCTTACGTTTCGGTAGCTTTTGGAACGACCCTAAAAAGCGGTCTTCATCTAGCGCGGCACTTCAATTTTCTGCAGAATCTCACGGATTACGTCCTCTGGCTCTGTCCCATCCATTTCACGCTCTGGGGTGAGGATGATACGGTGGTTCAGGACAGGGTAGGCGACGTACTGAATATCATCTGGGGTGACAAAATCGCGTCCAGCAAGTGCAGCTACGGCTTTGGACGTTCGCATAATTGCCAAAGAAGCACGCGGCGAAGCTCCCAGATAAATAGTGCCGTGGTTTCGGGTCGTATGGATAATGTCGGCAATATAGTCCAGCAAGCTCTCGTCGATGTGAACATTTGGGATCATTTCTTTGAACGCGCTTACTTCTGCGCCCATAAAAATCGGCTTTACCGCAGAGGTATCCAACTGCATTTGGCTCTGGAACCGCCGTAAAATTTGTTTTTCTTCATCCAGAGAAGGGTGGCTGAGCTTTACGCGGAACAAAAAACGGTCAAGCTGGGCTTCGGGCAGACGGTACGTACCCTCTTGTTCGATAGGGTTTTGTGTGGCTAGCACCAAAAACGGCTGATCCATCGGGTGGGTAGTGCCATCAATGGTAACCTGCTTTTCTTCCATGACCTCAAACAGTGCCGCTTGGGTTTTGGCAGGAGCGCGGTTGATCTCATCAATCAAAACGATATTGGCAAAGACAGGTCCTTTTTTGAAGGTAAACTCGGAATCTTTGAGATTGAAAATTGTCGTTCCTACTACGTCTGAGGGCATCAAATCTGGCGTAAATTGTACCCTTGAAAAAGGTACGCTGATCGTTTGAGCGAGTAATTTTGCCGTTAGCGTTTTGGCAATCCCTGGTACACCCTCCAACAAGATATGTCCACCCGTCAGCAGCCCAGCGATTAATAAATCTAGCATCTCGTCTTGACCGATAACGACCTGTTGAATTTCCTTTCGGATGCGCTCGGCGGCCTCTTTGAGGGCTGCAGTATTTACGTGCTGTGGAGCTTTTGGGGGAACGGCTTGCTCCTCAGAAGAAATTTCTGGCTCAAATTCATTTTCCATGTTCGCAAGAAACGATAAAAAGCGGACTTTTTGAAATCCAAAACAAGCGAGTAAATCTATGTATTTAATGTATTAAAGGAATAAGCTGAAGTCAAAATTTAGTTATCTTCGGCTGATATATAAAATTATAAACCGATTACATGGAAACGAAACCAAATGAACTGTACCTATTTTTTGATTCTAATACCTGGCAGGGCAAGAAAACGAGTGCTTACGCGCTCGCGCAAGCACCTCATGTAAAGTTAGTCGAGTTAGACAAAGAAAAACTCACGCCACGCCTCTGGGCACAGATTGTCAAAGGAATGCCGCAATCCGCCGCTGAACTTCTTGAAATGGAGGAGGATAAGATGGATGGGAACGATTGGTTTACGTACCTAAATAAAAACCAGACTCAAGTAAAACATCCGATTGCAATGCGGGGAAAGAAGTCTATCGTTTGTATCAATCCCGTTGATGTGTTATCGGTCTAAAATAGCCTTACCAAACAAGTCAAAACTTTCAGTGTCTGTAATTTCTACATTCACGAAGTCACCAATAGGCAGATAATTTTCTGTGGCGGGAATAAGGACTTCGTTATCCACCTCTGGAGAGTCATACTCGGTTCTTCCGACAAAATACGCTCCTTCTTTTCTGTCAATGAGTGTTTTGAACGTCTGCCCAACTTTTTGGCTGTTCAATTCGGCGGAGATTTCTTGCTGCATTGCCATAAGCTCATCGGCACGTTCTTGTTTTATCTCTTCGGGGACATCATCTACGTAGTTAAAAGCGTGTGTATTTTCTTCGTGGGAGTAGGTAAACACACCCATACGCTCAAAACGCATATTTTCTACAAAGTGTAGGTTTTCTTCGTGCTCTGCTGCTGTCTCGCCTGGATGTCCTGCAATGAGGGTTGTTCGGATGGCAATGTTGGGTACTTTTTCACGAATGGTATGAATCAAAGCTTCTGTTTTGGGGCGGGTTGTACCCCGGCGCATTCGTTTGAGCATATCTGTTGCCCCGTGCTGGAGCGGTATATCCAAATAGTTACAGATGTTATCACGTTCTGCCATCACGTCCAGCACATCAAGCGGAAAGCCCGTCGGGAAGGCGTAGTGCAAACGAATCCAATCAATGCCCGAAACGTCCGAAAGGTGCTTTAGGAGTTCAGCCAAATTCCGCTTTCGGTACAGGTCAAGCCCGTAGTAGGTAGAGTCTTGTGCAATCAATAAAAGCTCTTTTACGCCATTTTTTGCCAAGTTCTGCGCCTCTTTGACCAATTCCTCAATGGGCTTAGAGCGATGTTTACCACGCATGAGCGGAATAGCACAGAAAGAACAGGGGCGGTCACAGCCTTCGGAAATTTTGAGGTAAGCGTAATGACGTGAGGTTGTTGTTAGGCGTTCTCCGACTAGCTCATGCTTATAATCGGCATTGAACTGATTTAGGAGAAGCGGTAATTCCATTGTCCCAAACCACGCGTCAACCTCATTGATTTCTGCGGCAAGATCATCTTTGTAGCGATGAGAAAGGCAACCCGTAACGAACAGTTTCTCGAGTTTTCCTTCTTTTTTTTCTTCGGCAAACTGCAAGATAGTTTCGATAGACTCTTCTTTGGCACGATCAATAAATCCGCAAGTGTTTACGATGACCACATTGGCGGTCTGGTCGGTGCTTTCGTGATTGGCTTCAATTTCATTTCCGCGTAACTGTGTAAGCATCACCTCAGAATCCACTAA
>CAZNAK010000290.1:0-3972 GCA_964570645.1 uncultured Cytophagales bacterium
GCTTTGATGGGTGTTAGCGAATAGCGGTAGTCGCAATGAACAAGAAGAAACTCCTCGGTACGTTTAACTACAACATCGGGGCAAACTTCAACTACAACTGGCAAAACTTTACTTTTTTTGGAGAAGGTGCGCGTTCGCGAAGTGGTGGGCTGGGTGTAGTAACGGGTGTATTGGCGGGGCTTTCGGATAAAATTGACTTTTCGATGCTTTTCCGCCATTATGACCGCGACTTTCACTCGTTTTATGGGCTGGCTTTCTCGGAAGGCTCACGTAACATCAACGAAACAGGACTATATTGGGGAATCAAGTACAAGCCAAACCGACGCTGGATACTAACCGCATACTACGATAAATTTCGATTTCCTTGGCTGCGCTTCCGAAGCGATGCGCCGTCGGACGGATATGAATTTTTGGGACAACTCATGCACAAACCCACAAGAAGAGTTTCGATGTATGCGCGTTATCGGCAGGAGTCACGTGAGCGGAATGTGCGAGACGAGGGGCAGAATATGAGCCTTGTATTACCTTACGTGAGGCGCAACTACCTTTTTAACTTTGATTTCAAAGCCGACAAGGTGTTTACGCTTCGTTCGCGCGTGCAATTCAGCACCTTTGAACATAACTCTAAGACCACACAAGGCTACGCGATCATTCAGGATGCGTATTTTGATTGGGGAAAGTTCCGCTTTTCGACACGCTTCGCCCTCTTCGATACCGATGACTTCGAGAATCGGCAGTATGCCTACGAGAAAGACGTATTGTACGTATTCCTGATTCCTGCACTTAACGGACGCGGCTTTCGGAACTACTACTTGGTGCAGTTTAAGCCGCATAAACGAATTGACGTTTGGGTGAAGTATGCTTACACCAAATTCCGTGACCGCAATCAAATCAGTACTGGACTTGAAACCATTGAGGGTGATCTTCGCTCTGACTTGCGGATACAGCTGCGTTATCGCTTAAAGTAACTATCCATGAGGGTCGGCAGGACTCATTCCACTCCCTTATAAGCCTCTTCAAAACTCAAATCGGTTTCCAGACTCGGAAAATGTATCCGTTCGTCACTCTCACGAAACATGAAACTTGACCAGTTTCGTTCGTCTTGACGTAAAAACCGCTCAGCCGCGCGTTCTTCCTGCCCAATTAGCCAGTACTCTTGTAAACGCTCAATGCTCTTGTAGTCTGAGGGCTTCAAGAAGAAGTCTGCCCCTCGGTTAGCCTCAGAGAGTACTTCTACAATTATGGTAGGATTTATCAAACAGTCATCTTGGTAAATCTGTGCGTCAATATTCGGGGCAACCGTTACGTCAGGAATACGATACCGTCCCGAAAGGGAGATAAAAATCTTAGGATCTTGTGGGAAAACGTCAAATTTTGCCTCATCCAAACGAGCATTGAGTCCAAAGGCAATGTTTTTAATGATGCGTCCATGAGCGGTTGTTGCCCTAGCGAACTCAAAGTAAAGTTGTTCAAGTTGAAAATCATGCTCCAATATACGCGCTACTACCCAGTCGGGTAGCGGGGTATTTGCTTCCTTAGGCTGAAGTTGTCCGTTGACAAGTTCAATCTTTACGTTTACCCGTTCAAGTACTTTAAAATATTCTTGCGGAGTAAACTTTCGGATATTTGGTTCTATTGTAGCGATCGTTGCACAATAAAGATATGGAAAAAATGGAACTTTTGTACTAGTCGAGAAGCTGCAACAACGGTGAGTTAGTCATTCGGTGTGCCCACCTTCCTAAACTTTAAAGGAAAAATATCCTGTCAATGACACCTTATTTCACTTTTTTCTTTACCTTTGCAGTCCTTTAAAAATCACGTTTAAAACTGAACTGGTATGAGAACACGTAATTATGAAACTGTGTTTGTACTCACACCCGTCTTGTCCGAAGCTCAGTTACAGGAAGTTACCGAGAAGTTCAAGAATATCCTCGTAGAGGCAGGTGCAGAAGTATATCACGAAGAAGACTGGGGACTAAAAAAACTTGCTTACCCCGTAGAGAGCAAGAAAACGGGCTTTTATCACCTTTTTGAGTTTAAGGGTGAGCCTACACTCATTGACAAACTCGAAATTGAGTTCCGCCGCGACGAACGCGTCATGCGTTTCTTGACGGTTTCACTTGACAAACACGCACTTGCGTACAGCGAAAAACGCCGCCGTGGCGCATTTAAAAAATCTGAAGACGACAAAAAATAATCATTATGACGCTTATCAACGAACCGATCAACAGCATCAAAAAGGAGAAGCGCAATAAATATTGTCGCTTCCGCCGTGCAGGTATCAAGTACATTGACTACAAAGATCCTGACTTTTTAATGAAATTTATTGACGACCAAGGTCGTATTTTACCCCGTCGTGTAACGGGTACAAGCCAGAAATATCAGCGTCGCCTTAACACGGCTATCAAACGCGCACGCCACTTGGCGTTGTTACCTTACACGGCTGATTTCAACAAGTAAACCGCCCAAAACCTTAATAATCTCATGGAAATTATTCTCAAACAAGATATTGACACCTTGGGCTATCAGTACGACGTTGTGGACGTAAAGCCCGGATACGCACGAAACTACCTCATCCCAAAAGGACTTGCCATGATCGCAAGCCCTTCTAACAAAAAAATGGTAGAAGAGATTCTGCGTCAGCAAAGCCAAAAAGTAGCTAAAATCAAAGCAGTTGCCGAGGAAAAAGCGAAGCAGATCGGAGATGACGTAATCCGTATCGAAACAAAAGCTGGTGAAAGTGGAAAGATATTCGGCTCCGTTACGCCGCTCCAGATTGCCGATATGATTGCAGAGCGTGGCGTTGAGATCAGCCGCAAGAAAATCAAGATTCTGGGTGATATCAAAACACTTGGCACCTACACGGCAATCGTTGAACTTCATAAGCTTGTTAAGCATGAAGTTACCGTAGAAGTCGTTTCGGAGGATGCAGCGAAAGAACCTGCCGCCAAGGAGGAGACAAAAGAAGAAGAAGCATAAATTGCTGACTATCAAATTTAAGCCCCTAATGTTCCCCATGCGAAATGTTAGGGGCTTTTGATTTACTATACATCATTCGTTATTGCACCCGTCTGGCTCGAGCTTGAGGGTGAACTAACCGAAGCCCCGCCACTTTTGGAATAGCGGAATAGTTAGCTCATCATTAGAGTTTCACCCTTTTGTGTACTTTTCTCTAAAAAAGTCGTACTTTAGTGGTTAGCAAAAACGCAAATCTGCGATTTTATCCATGAGTTTTATGTCTAATGTGTACCGCGAACCCGCGTCCAACGATTCCCAAGCTACCCCACAACCAAAAGATCAACGCCTAGGACTGATATTGGGGGCTTCGCTTATGACATTTTCGTTGTATTTAGGCCTATCCTTCATCTCTTTTCTGTTTACTGGATCAGCAGATCAAAGTGTTATTGAAGGGCTTAACTGGTCGGACTTCCAAAACTCGGCACGAGAAGTTGAGAATTGGCTTGGGCTGACGGGGGCCATCCTTTCACACCTGCTTGTTTATCGTTGGTTTGGTATCGCCTCCATTTTGCTTGCCCCGCTATTGGGCTGGATTGGACGATTGATCTGGAAGAAGCAGTCCGTTCAAAGTACGGCTCGTATTTTTCGTGATGTCCTTGTGCTAATGCTCTGGCTGAGTGTACTACTCGGATACTTTACTACCCAGATACAAGGACCGACCGAGTTAGCCTTTTGGTGTGGTGGCGTAGGTTATACGATTGCTGCTTTTCTGAGCGGAATAATTGGTTTTGGAACACTTTTTTTACTTGCCCTCATCGCATTTGCTTACGTACTCTACTTTGTCCGCCCTGATTTGCTGGCAAACTTTAAGCTAGCAATTCCAAAGTCCGCACAACCACAGACCGCCGAGGCAGAAGAGCGGCCAAAGACGGCTCAGGATAACGATGAAGTACACCCACTTTTCTCGGAAGACACCGCTACTGCCGAAGACGAACCGCAAGAAACAACTAATAT
>CAZNAK010000291.1:0-3962 GCA_964570645.1 uncultured Cytophagales bacterium
TGCATCGACTCAAAGGTTGAGCTGGAAGAGTCACCAAAAGACTGAAAGTTCGATACTGCCTGCTTGAAGTACTGGTCAAAAAAGTCAGCCGACTTCTTCATCTGATCCGCTGGGTTCATACCCATCATCTGATCCGTCATTTTCTTGTACGCATCCATTGAGAACGGTGAGTTCCAGCCGCCCATCATCTGTGCATTTTTCATCCCGTGCTGGATCATATCTGTGATAGAATCCCATTGCGTGAACATATCTGTGTAAGTCTTGGTCCAGTTTTCCATCTGTGTGGTCACACTTGTAGGTACATGACCTTTGAGTGCCTCAGCCATCGTTTTGGCGTTACCGACCATAAAATCTTGCCACTTGGTATAATTTTCTTTTGCAAATGCAGGCATCATTGTATTCTGCCCTGCGTCTTTTGCCATAGATTTGTAGAAGTCTGTGAGCTTCTCCATGAATTTCATCTGTGACTCCATCCACTTCTGCATCTGATTGGGTGCATTTTTGATGGCATCCTCAGGGGATCCTGGGTTGATGATCTCCTGAACGATCTTGCGCTGGTCGTTCCACCATGCATCAAAGATTTCTTTACTTTTTTCTGTGCCTTCCTGCGGCGCAAATGATTCAAACATTTGCTTGGAAGTTTCCGTCCACGCATCAAAGATTTTGTTTTGCGTATCGACGAATTGTTCAAAGGGACTATTCTGATTTGCCATTGTATTTTTTGTTTAAAAAATTGACGTTTTGTATTGATTACTCAATCGCTACATTTTTTGGTAACTCAGACTTTCTGAGGTGTATGGGTTCCAGTCGTTGAAGCGAAAGTCCCATTAATGTGATGTAGTAACTGATTCAAAAGTAGGGGAAGGTCTAGAGTTTATTTGCTCAGCGACTCAGAAAAATAGGTGTGACATGAAGGCTATCAATCAAGTAAATTACACGTAAACGCCTTTAAACCAATTATTTATAACCATAAAATAAAACTGTGACAAGTAGAATTTATTTTTATAAAAATATATCAAACTATGTGATTTTGTTTGCTCCGCAACGGAAAATAAGCTACTTAATCTTCTTCCTCGGTAAGCATCCGAAGGTAGTTTTTGTAGCGAATAGGGGAAATGGCTCCACCTTCGACGGCATCTCGAATGGCGCACTTCGGCTCATGATGGTGGGTACAGTTGTGGTATTTGCACTCGCCGATACGCCGCCGCATTTCAGGAAAATAATGAGCCAACTCATGATCTCCGATTTGCATCAATCCCATCTCCTTAATTCCGGGTGTATCAATAATAAAGGTCTGCGGCCGAATCTCGAACATCTCGGCAAAAGTTGTCGTGTGCATTCCTTTTTCAGAAAAAGCGGATATTTCCTGTGTCTTTTGCTCAATCTCGGGCGCAATTTGGTTGAGTAAGGTTGACTTTCCCACTCCTGAGTGCCCTACGATCAGTGATTTTTTTCCTTCAAGGCGGGTCTCAACTTCTCTTAGACCGCGCTGCTTTAAGGCAGAAGTTTCCAGACACGCGTAGTTTAGTGGCTCATAGATACTTCGGAATTTTTCTTGCCGCGTCCGCGCTTTCTCATCCAAAAGATCAGCTTTATTAAATAAAATAATGACTGGAATCCGAAAGGACTCTGCACTAACCAGTATTCGGTCAATGAAACCCGCCGAGGTACGCGGATAGACCATCGTTGCGATAATGAGAATCTGATCTAGGTTAGCGGCAATGATGTGACCGTGCCCGCGCTTACGGGTGGATTTACGAACAAGGTAGTTCTCTCGCTTCTCAAAATCCTGAATCGCGACCGTATTTTCGGTTTCGTTCTCAAGCTCAAAGTTGACTGTATCCCCCACAGCAATCGGATTGGTGACTTTTAGTCCCTTCAAACGAAGCTTTCCCCGAAGCCGCCCTTGATAGGTGTGCCCCGTTTCGGTGAGAATATCGTACCACGCGCCCGTAGAGCGCATCACTATACCTTGCTTCATGCTGTGGTCGTAAAAATAGTTTTGAGATGTTCTATGATTTTCTTTGTTGCCCCACGATTGCTACGTACATAGTCCGCCGCCGCCGCCCCCGCCTGTTTATACAGATTAGGTTGCTCCATTAAACGCTGAATTTTATCTCTAAGTTCAAGACGATCTTTTACTGGAAAGGCAGCATCTCGGGCAATCAAATCGCTTGCCTCCCGGAATTTCTGGTAATTTCGATTCCCAAACAGTACAGGGATACCATAAACGGCGGCTTCCATCGTATTATGGAGCCCCTTCCCAAATGCCCCACCTACATAGGCGAGCTGTGCATAATTATACACCGAAGAAAGCATTCCTATGGTATCAAGTATCAATACTGCTTTCTGACTTGTTTCAGAATCAAGTTGCGTGTAACGAACCGAAATCCTGTAAAATCTACTTTCAATCTGCCGTAAGTTAGCCTCACCAATCTCGTGGGGGGCGATAATGATCTTGTAAGCTTTCTCTTTCATTAAATAGCTTATCCCGACTAGCGTGGCATCTACGTCTTCTACCCACGCACTCCCGATAACAAAGGCAGGCTGCCCTTCCAGAAACCGTTCAATTTTTGGAAAGCGTTTTGGGTTTTCTTGGATCTGTGCGACGCGATCTAGGCGTGGATCACCTGTCACATCAACGGAGGTAATCCCGATTTTCTGAAGGAGTTTTTGGGAAGAGTCATCTTGAACAAAAAAATGTGAGAATAAACGAAGTATCTTTCGTCCAAAACCACCAAATGACTTAAAAAAGTACTGCTCAGGACGAAAAATTGCCGCCACAGAAATAGCGGGTATATCGCGCCGTTGAAGCTCTTGGAGGAAAAAATGCCAAAACTCATATTTAACGAATACCGCTACGCTTGGACGAGCAACATCCAAAAAGCGTTTTGCATTTTTGGGGCTATCTAAAGGAAGGTAGAATACCGCATCCGCCAACGGATAGTCTTTGCGAACTTCGTATCCGCTAGGCGAAAAGAAGGTAAGTAGAATTTTATGGTCAGGAAACTCTTTTTTCCAAGACTCAATCAGCGAACGCCCCTGCTCAAACTCGCCCAAAGAAGCACAATGAATCCAGAAAACGGGGTTGTCATGCTGCGAAAAAACTGTTTCTAGGTCTTCAAAAAGCCCCTTTCGTCCTTTTAGGAATTGTTTTGCCTTCGGATGGAACGCGGACACTATCCAAAGTAGCAGACGGTATCCGAGAAGTCCGAGGCGGTAGAGGAGCATAAAGTAAAATTAAGACACTTTTTCTTGGCGTTCTAATAGCGCAAAGCTAAAATTCATCTGTATTATTTTCTTCCGTATTTTCAGCTTTCTCCTCTTCCTCTGGTTTTTCTTCGGGGCGAACGAGCAGCTCGGGAGCGTGCTGAGTGAGTAGCTTATACCAATTCACGAACTTCTTAATATCTGATGGATAAACGCGCTCCAAGTCGTATTCAGGCAATACAGACTCCATGAACTCACGAAGGGCTTCGTCGTCTTTTGTATTGACTTCAATGGTACCTTCGTACTTTTCATGGGTGTTATACAGCACCTCTGCCAAAGGTACGGACTCCTCTACGGTAGTGGTGTAAATGGCTACTTCCTGAAGAATCGAGACACGGTAGCTCGTATTAATCATCATCTTGGATGCTTTCCTCCCTCCCCCCAAAGGTTCTACCAAAACACCACTACGGGCAGGCTTTACGATGCGGTACAAACCTGGTTTGCCCGCAATGACAGCAATATCTTTTAACTCCATAACTTCTTTTTTGAAAAATAACTTCCAACTTGTTCAAAGGTAGGCGGAATAAACATTTATGAACCTACATTCTTACCTAAACCGTTGGAAGGTACTGTCTGCTTTTGAGAAATACTTTTTGAAAATGTCTTGACGTTTCTTTAAGCGTGCAATCTCTCCCTCTGTGTCGCCTGTACCGTTACCCTCAGCTTCTTGCCTTTCCAAAATTGCTATACGC
>CAZNAK010000292.1:0-3946 GCA_964570645.1 uncultured Cytophagales bacterium
GACTAGAGACCCTACCAGTGGTTTAGACTAATTCAAACCTCTCGCCAAGGGTTAGTTGCATGAACGGTAACTTCGGGAATATACCCACGGTCATTCATCTCTAGGGTGCTTTTTATCGTGTGGGCGATCTCGAAGGCGGATAATTTTTGTGGTTCGTCGGGGCGCTCTGTACCATCGGGTTGCCCAAAGGCAGTCGGCACTTCACTTGGGTTAACAAGGATGACACGAACATTGTGCGGGCGAAGTTCAGCTTGCCAACACTGCGTCATACTGCGAAGGGCGAACTTGGTTGCTGAATAAATCGTCCCTCGTGCAAAGCCTTTTAGGCCTGCCGTAGAAGCGATGTTAACGATGTGTCCGTAATTTTGCGCTTTGAAAATCTCGGCGGCTTGCTGGGAGGCTAAAGCGATGCCAAAGACGTTTACCCGATAGACTTTTTCCATCTCCTCAAGACTCAGGTCTGCCAAAGTTGGGAACGTCCCGCCGATTCCTGCGTTGTTAATCAGAACATCCAGTCCTCCAAGCTGCTGTTTTGCCGCTGTCAACATTACCGAAATATCTTCTGGTTTACTCATATCAGCGACGAATGGGATCGCTCCAACTTCTTTGGCGGTACTTTCAAGTTTTTCGGCATTCCGTGCTGTGATCATTACCTTCGCGCCCGCTTCTACGAGCAGTTTTGCTGTAGCTTTACCCAATCCTTTACTTCCTCCCGTTAGGAGAACTTTCGCGTCTTTTAGATTCATGATACTGTGTTTGGTTTGTGTAGAGGATAACGACTAAATACGATCTTAGTTCAAGGCTATATTTTTGTCGGGGGAATGATCATTCACACAAACATCTGATTACTAAGGATTTAAAAAATTTGCTTAGGCGAATGTTTGAAAATTCGGAAAAAGTACTATATTTTTGTGGACAATCATCACATAAATGTAAAATGTCTAAGCTGAAAATTCTGTACGTAGCTTCTGAAATCTCCCCCTTCCTTAAAAAAACTGACGTTGCTGATTACATTCGTCCTCTCCCCGAAAAAATGCAACAACGCGGTTATGAAGTTCGTATTTTAGTACCTCGGTTTGGCCTTATTAATGAGCGTAAAAACCGTCTTCATGAGGTGGTTCGTCTTTCTGGAATCAATATCCCGATTGCGGACGACGAAAAGCCGCTTGTTATTAAGGTAGCCTCCATTCCAAGTGCCAAATTGCAAGTGTATTTCATTGACAATGAAGATTTTTTCCATCGCAAGCGTGTTTACACAGATAAGCAAGGTAATTACTTTGAAGATAATGACGAACGAGCGATCTTTTTCTGTAAAGGGGTCATCGAAACGGTCAAAAAACTCGGCTGGGCACCTGACATTATTCATTGTAGTGACTGGATTACAGGGCTACTTCCTGCCTACCTCAAAGTGACCTACAAAAACGATCCGCTGTTCAAGGACGCAAAAATCCTTTACACGATCTTTAATAATGCACTTCCACAGAAATTCAGTCAGGACTTAGTACGAAAAGCACTCATTCAGGACGTGACCGAAGAAACATTAGCAGGCTTGGAGTCTTTG
This sequence comes from uncultured Cytophagales bacterium, assembly GCA_964570645.1. GTDB lineage: Bacteria > Bacteroidota > Bacteroidia > Cytophagales > Bernardetiaceae > DAISIL01. Next base: position 1,562 of record CAZNAK010000292.1, read on the forward strand.
GACTACGAAGGATTTTTGAAAGTAGGTGTCAGACACGCTGACCGCGTAACACTCTTTAACGAAGAGGTAAAGCAAAACCTCAACGGTACGCTCGAGGGTATTACCCCAGATATCATTCCGCCACGCCCCAAAGAAGAGCGTAATGACTTCATTGACCAGTACGAAGCCATTTATAAGGAGCTTGCAGGTGTTGAAGAGTAAAAAATAATTACTACTACCAAGCTGTGAAAACTGAATTAGCGTCCGCTTTTGTTCTACGAGAGCGGACGTTATTTTTTTGGTAGTCTTATGAATGTAAGCCGTTGTCTATGTCTTCACAGACAACTAGCCTTACAAAAAAGCACCATCTATTTTTATTATGAATCAAGTTTCTCTACTTAAATTTAACCACCTCAGTCACTTTACTGGGCTTTCGCATTTCGTCACCACCCGCGCAGGTGGTGTGAGTATGGGCGAGTATGCAAGTCTAAACCTAGGAAAAACAGCCGGCGATCATCCCGAAAATATCAAACGAAACCACCAAATTTTAGCAGAAAGTGTGAGCGTATCTCCCGAAAAGCTATTTTTCCCCCAGCAAGTCCACGGCGATAAGATTAGCCTCGTGAACGAAGAAACTAAGACCGAAGATCTACAAGCAACCGATGCGCTCATCACAGAAACGCAAGGTGTGTGTATCGGTGTACTGGCAGCAGATTGTACGCCCTTGCTGTTTTTTGACCCTAAAACCCAAAGCGCAGGAGTAGCCCATGCAGGCTGGCGGGGAACGGTACAAAAAATCGGAGTAAAAACCGTTCAGGCGATGCAGACCACATTTGGTGCAAGGCTTTCGGATATTTGTGTGGGCATTGGGCCTGCTGTCAGTGCGGCGGTGTACGAAGTGGGGGGCGATGTGATTGATGCGGTTCGAGAAAGCCTTCCCAGACACTACAAAACCTTACTTTTGAGTCATCAAAGCCCAGAAAAAGCCTATTTTGACCTCTGGGAAGCTAACCGTTTGGCTTTATTGGAAGTTGGAGTACGGGAAGAGAATATCGAAGTGATGCGGCGTTGCACGTTCTCGGACGAGCGTTTTTTTTCGGCACGTCGGCAGGGTATCAAAAGTGGACGGTTTGGGGCAGGAATAATGTTGCGTTCAGAATAAAAAAGTAAACGTCAAAAATGAGAAAATTTAGATTGAAAATATTTTTCTGTGCTTCGCTCTTATTTGCAATCCTCGCAGGATGTAGTAGTGCATCCGAGGATACGAAAAACGAAAAACTTAAAATCGTTTGTACGACGGGAATGATCGGTGATGCGCTGCAAAATATCGTTGGAGACCGAGCCGAAGTTATTTCGCTGATGGGGTCAGGCGTTGATCCGCACCTGTATAAGGCCACACAAGGTGATTTGGGAAAGCTCACCTCTGCGGATATAATTTTTTATAATGGCTTGCACCTAGAAGGGAAAATGGGCGAAGTATTAGAGCAGCTAGGACGACAAAAAAAGGTCGTTGCCATTGCCGACGGTTTGCCTCCCGAAGAACTTCTCCAGACTGCGGACTTTGCTGATGCCTACGATCCGCATATCTGGTTTGATGTAAAAAAATGGAAAAAAGCCATCGCCTTTGCCACCACCCAACTAACAGCGTTTGACCCCAAAAACGCAGCTTTCTATGCCGAAAATCTAAGAAAATATACCCTTAAACTTATCGAACTTGATAAGTTTGTAAGGCAGGAAATCCAGAAAATTCCCGAAGAGCAACGTATTATGATTACTGCGCACGATGCTTTTGGCTATTTCGGAAAGGCTTACGGGATTGAGGTAAAGGGGCTACAAGGCATCTCAACGGTATCAGAGTTTGGACTGCGCGACCGTGTAGAGCTGGTAAATTTTATCGTTTCGCAAAACATCAGAGCGGTGTTTGTAGAGAGTTCTGTCCCACAGAAAGCCCTAGCGTCTGTTGTGGAAGGATGCACCCAAAAGGGGCATAAAGTAAAAATCGGGGGAACGCTATTTTCGGATGCGATGGGAGAGAAAGACACGCCCGAGGGCACCTATCTGGGCATGGTGCGTGCTAACGTGAAGACGATTGTCGAGGGGCTTCGGGGTCAGGAAATAGACCAATCCACTTAGCTTTAACTTTTTCTTTTCCCGAGGGTTTACTTTTTTTGTAATTCAACCAAATCGTCTTTATGCGACCACCACTAAGCGAACAAGAAATTCTCCGCCGCCAGAAAGCAGATCAACTCCGTGACCTCGGTATCAATCCTTATCCCGCTGATCTGTATCCCGTAACGCACTATTCTCAGGACATAAAACAAGACTTTACGGAAGAAGAAGCCGCAGAATTTGAAACGGTATGCCTTGCGGGACGACTGATGGGAAGACGCATTCAAGGTTCGGCTT
>CAZNAK010000293.1:0-3944 GCA_964570645.1 uncultured Cytophagales bacterium
ACGACTGTTTGAAGTTGTTTTCTATACGCATACGATCCTGATCTACAATCACTTGATTCTCCTCTCTTTTCCTTTTCAGGCGTAAAGAGAAGTCCTCCTTTCTGCGCTATTTTTTCGGCTAAACCCTGATCTTCGTATGCTTTGTCCAAGGCAAAAATGGTGTTTTCTGCTTCTTCTAAAACTGGACGTAAAGCGATTAAATCGTGAGTCGAAGCAGGCGTAACTTTGAGATAAACAGGGTTAGGCAAGTCAGGAAACCAGTCTAGCCAATGGTTTTTGGTGTATTCATAAATTTGTTCATGTGTAAATTTGCTTTCATAGACGTGGGCAAATAGAGATAAATCGTAATCAATTCTTCATCCGTGATATAGCCCTGATTACCATTGGGACTGAAACGCTGAACACTATGAATCAACTTAGTGATGTAGAAATCCCAGACTTCATAATAGAGATGGATTAAGCGTGGATCGTGCATATTTCTACAAGTCCAATTCTACGAAGTCTGTTTTGATTTAATGCGTAAAATATTGACTATTAACACAGTAGGATAAGTGTAATATTAGCACTGCATGCTGTTGATTCGCCTTATTAGTCTTTTAGCTCTTGTGAAGCTTTAGACTTACACAAACAATGAACTCACAGACTCGTAGCTGTGTACCTTTCGGATGGCTTTAGCAAAAATGTCTGCAATCGAGAGCACTTTGATCTTCGGATTATCCTGAGAAAGTGGTATGGTATCCAAGACAACAAGCTCCTCCAAAACAGAATTGGCAAGACGCTCGTGTGCCGGCCCCGACAGGACAGGGTGTGTAGCAACGGCACGCACTGAGGTCGCACCTCGTTCTTTAATAAGGCGTGAGGCGTTGGTCATCGTTCCGGCGGTGTCGACCATGTCATCGACCAAAATCACGTTCATGTCCTCAACCTCTCCAATAATTTGCATCGAAGCAATTTCGTTGGCACGCTTCCGATGCTTATCACAAACGACCATCTCGCAGTGCATATGTTCGGCAAAGGCACGAGCGCGGGCTACTCCACCGACATCAGGTGCGGCAAAAATGATGTTTTCCATCTGGAGCGACTGCAAATAGGGTAAAAATACCGCGCTGCCGTAAAGATGATCCACAGGAATATCAAAAAAGCCTTGGATTTGTCCTGCATGTAAGTCGCAGGTAATCACACGATTAGCCCCCGAAGCGGAGAGTAAGTTCGCGACCAGCTTTGAGGCAATCGCTACACGTGGGCGGTCTTTTCGATCTTGACGCGCATACCCAAAGTACGGCATCACGACCGTAATGTAACCCGCTGAGGCACGTCGCGCCGCGTCGATCATCAGGAGTAATTCCATCAGGTTATCAGCGGGCGGAAAGGTCGATTGAATCAAAAATACATGGTGTCCGCGTATGGATTCTTCAAAGGCAATAGAGATTTCGCCATCGCTAAATCGTTTTACAGTCATGCTACCGAGTGGTTCGCCGTAGGCGTGCGCGATTTTTTCGGCAAGATAATGGGAGGAAGAGCCTGCAAAGAGTTTTACGGACATTTGTGGGTTGATGGCGTTCATAGGTCTTGGAAGTTATGTTCAAGGCTAAAACTTTCCATCCGTAAATCAAAATTTTTTTGACAAAATAAATTCTTATAACTGGAGATGAATCAGGCTAATATCTTGATTATAAATGTACTAAAACCAGTTAACGATATTCGTGCTTACCAAAAGATTGGCCGGAGTTTAGCCACTGAAGGGTACGGTGTTCATCTTGCGGGTTATGCTGCTGAGACGGTGGCTGAGGAAGAAAATATCACGTTTCATCCTATCTTTTCTGGCAGCCGTCTTAGCCCAAAGCGTCTTTTTGTGGGCTTTCGCTTACTGCGTCTTTCGCTTCGATTGCGCCCCGAAGTATTGGTTGTTGAGGCATTTGAGTTGATTTGGTGGGCGTTTTTAATTAAAAAAATCTGCAACTCGAGGCTAATCGTTGATTTTAGGGAAAATTACAGTAAAAATGTTCAATATCAATCTGTGTATCCTAAGTCTTCAAAATGGTTTATTTTGATGGGGATACGGTTTACGCAGGCGATGTGTCGCTTTTTTGTAGACCATTACTGGCTTGCCGAGCGCAGTTATGCTGAGGAGTTACGATTTACGAAGGGGAAAGTGACTGTAATTGAGAATAAAGCTCTCGTGAAACCCCTGCCAGTGGTCGAAGACCCTGTCAGGGCGGGGCAAGGGGGACTGAGTTTCGGTCTGGTAGGAACTTTTAACGAGCATTACGGAACGGCTCAAGGGATGTACTTCATTCAAAAGTTACAAGAGGTAAACCCTGGCGTGCAGCTTTCGTTAGTGGGCTACTGCTCAGATGAAGGTTACAGGAAGAACTTACTTATGGCTAATCAAAAGATGTCGAATAATTATTTTCAGCTAGAATCCTATCCAATTCCACATAACGTAATTGAGGATAAGATGCGTAACCTAGACTACTTATTATTACCCTACCTTCCCAATCCAAGTACAGAGCGATGTATTCCCACTAAATTCTTTGAAGCCCTTGCTTTGCGCTTACCGATGATTATCCAGAAAAACCCATTTTGGGAGGCGTACCTAAAACCGTACGAGGCAGCGGTATTTATTGATTTCCAGAATGTAAAGGCACAAGAAAATTTACTAAACCGCATAGCTAAAAGTACGTTTTATTCCAATGAAACTCTCCCGGCGTCTTATTCTTGGGAAACCGAAGCCGAAAAAGTAAAAGAAAGCGTTCGGGAGATTTTGAAAGCTCAACCGACTTAAGTAAAATTGAATTCATGAAGCCGCAAAATACCTATCGTAATCAACCCAAGCAGACGACCGCCGGAAAGTCTGCCCCTACCAACTCGGGTTTCCGGTTTGATAGTCGTAAAGTGTTAAAACTATTACCGCATATCATATTTGTAGCAGTGTTTGGGATTGTTTACATCGCAAACCGTCATTATACCGAGCGGATGGTACGACAGATTACAAAGCTCAAAGCTGAGGTCGAGGAACTCCGTGTGGACTACACGACGCTAAACGCCGCTTTTATGCAGGAGCGTAACGAAAATAATATCCTCCTCAAAGCCAAACAGCTAGACCTGAAAGGAAGAAATAAGACGCAGTACAAAATCAAGCTTGAAGACTAATGGCAAGGATTCGTAATTTAATTTTAATCCGTATCCGAATCGCTTTTGCGATTATGGGAATTTTTGCCCTTACGGTAGTGGCAAGGATTGGGATTTTACAGTTTCAGCAAGGCGAGTTGTGGGCTGCAAGGGCTGTGGGCTTAAAGCACAAGGTCATTGAGGCAACACGGGGCAGCATTTATGCCGATGACGGAAGTTTGTTGGCCGCCTCACTCCCTTATTACACGGTTGTATTTGATCCTACGGTGGCAGATCAGGTGATCTTTGAGGCTGGGCTGGACTCGCTGGCGATCGGTTTATCAAACTTCTTTGGTGAGCGTTCGGCAGCAGACATTCGGGAAGAGCTAGTGCAGGCGCGAGTCCAAAAGCGGCAATATGTACGTTTGGGCAATCGAAAAGTAGATTTTCAGGAGCGAAAGCAGCTCTTGCAGTTGCCCATCCTGAAGGAGGGACGGCGCAAAGGAGGTGTTATCTTTGAGAAAACAGACCGACGGGTGCGTCCTTTTGGCGCATTGGCACGTCGGACGATAGGCTTTATAAAGGAAGAAGCGGAGGAATTAGCCGACTCGATGGACGTATTGAATGTGGAAGGGCGCGGGCTTGAATACAGCTTCAATCGCGTACTCTCGGGCATTGACGGCGAGGCACTTTATCAAAAGATTGCGGGCGGGTACTGGATCCCCGTTAACGATGGCACCGAAGTCAGACCCGAAGATGGCTTTGACATTCATACTACCCTAGACTTGTACTTGCAGGACACGGCACAGTCTATTTTACGCAAGCGACTCAAG
>CAZNAK010000294.1:0-3922 GCA_964570645.1 uncultured Cytophagales bacterium
GGGGCTTGGATGGTTACGGACAGGCAGGTTAGAAGACTGATGGGGCTGTTGAGTGAAGGCAAGACATTGACGGCAAGGGTTTGTGGCGCTCGTATTTAGGGGCATATGAAAAATACGAAGACGAACTGAAAAGACAGCGCATAACGAATAAGGAATTCACAAAGGACCGCTTGTACCTCGCGGCCTGTGAACCGCGCCGTTCGCCGTAAAAATAGCTTGACATGTGTTGCTGTAAAGCTACAATATAATCATGGATGATACCAGCATACAACTTCTTGAATATATAACCGAAGAAGGAGAAAACCCCTTCCATAAATGGCTTAATTCGCTAAATGATCGAGCCGCACGAGCGCGAATTCGAGTTCGGTTGAACCGTGTAAGGCTTGGCAACTTTGGTGATTGCAAGTTAGTTGGAAAAGGTGTGAATGAATTGTGTGTTAATTATGGTCCGGGCTATCGGGTTTATTATGGAAAATCCAAAATGACCATCGTGATTTTATGTGGTCGGAGACAGAATACCCCGGGTTTACCCGGGGATGAATGAACACTTCCTCACCTCTGCGCCAGCAGAGGTGAGGTCGGCTCTTTCAGAGCCGTGGGAGTAAGGACCCCGGGCATGCCCGGGGGTATCTATTGTGCGGTGGATCTAAAAAATCTCAGCCAAAAGATATTCAGTTAGCGCAAGAATATTGGGCCGATTATAAAAGGAGGGCGAAATGAAAAAAATAACAGAAAAATATGAAAATAATCTCAAAAAGGATCTTCTTGATCCTTTTGAGGCCGCAGAATATTTAAATGCCGCGCTGGAAGACGGTTCCCAGGAAGTGTTTTTAATGGCATTGAAAGATATTGCAAACGCAAAGGGTATTTCTGAAATAGCGCGCGAAACGAAACTAAACAGAGAAAATCTTTATCGTATTCTTTCAACACAAGGCAATCCGAAATTAAAAAGTCTGAATTCTGTTCTGCAAAGCGTTGGTTTGAGGTTGTCTGTTGAGGTAGAAAATCAATTATAAAAGTTAATCGGCGAACCATGCGGTGTAGCTGATGTACACGGCTTGCAAATCTTCGCTGCGCTCAGGCAAGCCGCGCCAAAGCTAACCGCAGGCGTTGGGTGGAGCAGAACAGGAAAATCAGAATGGATAAAGATCTTTGCGAGGTATTTCAATGCGCTGGCTGTGCTTTCCGGTCGGCCCAGTTCATGGAAGAGGAGTTGGCGTGCTTGCTGCTCATTCCCCGAATGACGACGCTGGGGAGACTCCCGTCAGAAGAAGAGATACAGCAGACCATAAACAGATTTGATCGTATGACTTTCGGGCAACTCGTACACCAACTTAAAAAGATCGGTGTTACAGACGAGCTTTCCGGCAAGCTGCAGGAGGCGTTGGACAAGCGTAACTACCTCGCACACCACTTCTTTGATGCGTGTCGCAACAGGCCTGATGACTCAAGCGCACTCGAAGTCATGAAGGAAGACCTGTCAGGAATGAAGAGCTTATTTGATGAGATGTTTGAGGGCTTTCATCTTGTCAATTTCAGGCTGATGAGAGAGCTGGGGATTTGCACCGAGAGTGGGGAGCTCATTCCAGAGCACTGAAACACCCAACAACGCGTTGCTCGGCGACGCGGTCAACCGCGCGCGAGAACGCGGACGTTATGAGGCTTTCAAAAACGATGAAAAATTTGGGATTCTGATCAGAATTTAGGCTGGATGCCAGCCTGCTTGCAGATTTCGTTGGCGGTAATCCGATCAAGCTGTTTATGGCGTTTCACGGGAATTGCTTTGCTGCCATTTGTGTAAATGGCGTGGTTGGCGCCTTCTCTTAGCAGATAGAAGCCATTTTGCTCCAGGTGCCGAACGAGATCACGTCGCTTGACCGACATGTTGAACCTCTATGGGAAGTTGTTCTATGAGTGCATTACCAGGGGGAATTTCCTTGCCAGTCTGCTGGTACGCGAGAACCATTTCATTGAGTGCATCGCGGAGCATGGCACGGCACTCCTCAAGGTCCCTGCCTTCGGTAACAACCTCTGGCCATTCTACCAACTGGCCCATGTATCCGGAACTGATCTTGGTGTATTTAGCAGTAAAATTAACCATTTTTCTTAATCCCCTAAGATTGCATATAATTTTGTTTATTTTAACCGTTTTTGGTGTCGAAGTCAATTGGGTTTGCAACATCGACCGGCTGGGTGAATATAGTGCAATAACAATGAGTTTTGAGGCATTTGCGCCGGCCTCATAACAACAGAGTGAACCAGACGCCGAGAAATGGGGGTGCCCTGCGGGGTCTGATCTAAATCATGAGGTGGCGCTGGTTACCCTGAACCGTTCGGCCGAGAAGTGATAAACGATGAACAGACGAAAATTGCTTCAAAAAATTATCGCTGGTTCGAAAAATATAAGATTTTCAGAGATGGTGAATCTTGTTCAAGGATTCGGTTTTGCGTTGTCGGCTAACCGGGACGCCCTTAATATTCTAAGATCTTTGGAAGATTGCAGTGATCGTCAGTCGGAAGGTCAACGCCACGAGTAGAGATGAGGAAAAATATCTTTAACGCGCGGCGTGAGCAGCGCCGCCTGCGGCTTTCGATTTAGGCATTACATTCTCGGCGTCTGCTTAACGCCGATGTTCTGCGCACCCCAGATCAAGCGTATTGTAGTCGCCTTCCCTTCGGCTCAGGGATGTCTCGACCGAATTCTTGTGCCGTGTCCAACCATTAATCCATGGCGTCTTTACAGTTTTTCAGTGCCTCGTCCGAACTATTCCCATGTGCCATGCAACCAGGCAATTGAGGAACTTCGGCAATAAAAGCCTGGTCATCATCGCTCCAATAGATGATTATCTCGTATTTATGCATTATTCCTCCTCGTCCACCGTCAATCCGTAGCTGGTGATGACTGATCTGACTTGCCGCACCTGATACGGCTTTGGCCATCCAGCCTTCCCGTTGGAGATTAATCATATAATAGATGTCGGCCTTAACAAATACATGATGGCTCCCCCTTTATCCGTTCGTCAAAGCCAAGATGGTTCAGTAGGTGTCGTAGCTCATCGAAAACAATGTTTGTATCAGACCTTCCACTTAAAACCTTTTTCAACATTTTGCCGTGCTTTGTCATTTATTCTCCTGGACTGACAGAGGCGCAGAACGAATTATTATCAAGCTTGACATAGGAACCTTTGCAATTCCCGAAAAATCTATTGTTGGAGCACGAAGATAACACAAAATATCGCGACTCGTATTTGACAGAAGCAGATTACAGATAAGGAAGCCAGAATCTTTATTTAGAATAACGAGAAGTTACGTAAAAGTCTTCATTATTATGACATGGTGCAAAACCCCGAGGCCGTCAAGCCTGGCTAACCGTGGCATGCGTTCGCATGCCACGGTTACGCGCGATGTCGTCAACTTAGAAATTGAAGGGCGGCCCTGTTGAACGGAATTTTATACCGGCACAAGCGTGGCATATCATTCCGTGGCGTGAATCTTGCAAAATTTGCGAATAGAATTACGCTTGTTCGTTTTTTTTCAGCAGTAAGCTCTCGCAAGGGTTTGATATCACGCCGTGGCTAATATTCTTATTATAGACGACGACGAGAAATGGTCGGGGACTCTTTGCCGCAAGGTGACGCGCCTGGGCCACCAGCCCACGTGCGCAGCCACCCTCCAAGAGGGGATGCTGGCCGCAACTTCGGGATGTTATGATATCGTTCTTCTCGATGTCTGCATGCCGGATGGAAGCGGTCTGGACATGGTCGCCGAGGTCAGGCGGACGCCTTGTTCACCGGAGGTGATCATCGTCACCGGCGGGGGAGATCCAGACGGTGCCGAGCTGGCCATCAAGAGCGGCGCGTGGGATTATCTGGAAAAAGCGGCGTCCCTTGACAACTTGACCCTGGCTGTGGGCAGAGCCCTT
>CAZNAK010000295.1:0-3922 GCA_964570645.1 uncultured Cytophagales bacterium
AGGTCGTCATGCAAGCGTTTTTCGGGCGGGGTGTTGAGGGCTTCAAAGATCGCCGAGAGGTGTATCGAGAGGTCGAAGCCGTCCTCGCGGGTGTGGTTTTCGATATATTCCTGAAACACGCCCTTCTCAAAAATCCCTGTGTCCTCGGCAAAGAGGCAAAAGAGTAGGCGCACCAGATAGACCTCCAGGGCGTGTCCGTCGTAGCCCGTTTCGCGGAGGCGGTCGTGGAGATCGCCCATGCGCTCGGCGGCTTTGATATTTACGGGGTCTTCAGACTGGTAAGTTTTGCGTTTGTAGCCCGCGATAAAGGAAAAATAGTAGAGGTTTTCGTGGAGTTCGGGCAGGGCGCGGCTTTTGATTTCGGGCAAGGAGAGCGGCATGGGGGCTGTGCTTTTTGAAAGGAAAGATACGTAAAAAAATTAATGGTTAATTCTTAATGGTGAATGGTTAATTTTTAAGTGGTGTGGGGGGGCGGTTTTCTCCCTCGCGTACGGTTTTACACCTTCGCGACGGGTAGAAGTTCATATTTCTTAAAGTCGTAAACTTTTGCCTGTCCTTCAGGGAAGTTTTTACTCGATTACGTATCTTTGATGAAGTGTATTTTCTATGAAAACGGTACAATTACACCTACCTGAAGCACTGGATATAAAAGAGCATGAGTTGGCTATGATCGTTGCCGCCAAGCTTTACGAAGAGGCGCGGCTTTCGGCAGGGCAAGCGGCTCAGGTAGTAGATGAAATTAACCTGACCAGTGGGCAATGAGTTGTTCTTTGCTTAAGTAAATCATTAGGCAAGGCGTTTCCAGACTTCTTGATAGTTTACTGAATTTTCTTTCAAGAGGTGTTGAAATTGTTCCTGATCCAAATACGTACTCGTTTTATTAAGGTCTTGTATAAAAGCCTCTAAACGGTCAAGTTGGGTTTCTGGAAGTTCTCGGATTTGACGAATTAAAACCTGCTTTTTTTCCTCTGCGGTAAGCATAAGTTTGTTATCAAGGGTGATGATTTTAAGTAAAACGCCCGACATTCGTTAAAAGTTCATGGGCAGCTATTGGCTTCCGGGAGGAAACCTTATCATAAACCTTAGCCAGCAGTACATGGCATTCCTCAACGGCAATTTCGGCTTTCTTTCCCCCTCACAGAGGTCGAGGCATCTCGATTCGACCTTTTAAGTATAGGCAGCTAAATTAAAATCCGTACTTTCGGATATGCAAAACCGTTATATCTGCATTCACGGACATTTTTATCAACCACCGCGCGAAAACGCCTGGCTCGGTGAAATCGAACGCCAGCCTTCCGCCGCGCCCTTTCACGACTGGAACGAACGTATCAGTTCGGAGTGCTACTACGCCAATACCTGCTCACGGATTCTGAATGAAGACGACAAGATCATCGCCATTGCAAATAACTACGCCAAGATGAGCTTCAACTTTGGGGCGACGCTTCTGCAATGGTTTGAGCGCGAGCAGCCTCACGTTCATGCCGCAATCGTAGAGGCAGATCGCCTAAGTCTTGAGAATTTTAACGGACACGGTTCGGCGATGGCGCAAGTGTATAATCACCTCATCATGCCGCTGGCAAGCCGCCGCGATCAGCAAACGCAAGTTCGCTGGGGAATCAAAGATTTTAGGTATCGTTTTGGGCGAAATCCCGAAGGAATGTGGCTCGCAGAAACAGCGGCGGACACCGCTTCTTTGGAAACACTAGCAGCGGAAGGAATCAAGTTTACGGTGCTTGCCCCGCGTCAATGCAAGCACATTCGTCCACTCGGAGTGGAAGCATGGAGTTCACATTTGGATACACGGCGGGCGTATCGCTGTTATTTGCCTTCGGGAAAGTCGATTACGGTCTTTTTTTATGACGGAGAGCGTTCGCAGGATATAGCCTTTCGAGGGATGCTAAACGATGGGAAGCGGTTTGCCCACCGTTTGCTGGATGGTCTGGACGCAAAGCCGAGTTCGGGCCAGTTGGTTCATGTGGCTACGGACGGGGAGTCGTACGGTCACCATCATAGGCACGGGGATATGGCATTGGCGTACTGTCTGCACTATCTCGAACATTCTAAGCGGGCACAGTTGACCAATTATAGTCAGTTTCTAAAGCTCCATCCACCCACTCACGAGGCAGAGATCCATGAAAATAGTTCGTGGTCTTGTGTGCATGGCGTAGAACGTTGGCGGTCAAATTGCGGATGCAACACGGGTGAGTATTCTGATCAGTCCTGGCGAAAACCGCTCCGACAAGCTCTCAACAGCCTCCGCGACGCGCTGGAAAAGCTTTACGAGAAGGCAATGAAAGGTTTTACTTCCGATGTTTGGGCGTTACGAGATGCTTATATTGAGGTCGTACTGAGAAAAAAGCCCTTGGAAGACTTCTTGGAAATACAAATTAAGCGTTCGTTGACGGAAGCAGAGCAACTTCAGGTGATTTATTTGCTCGAGATTCAGCACCATGCCATGCTGATGTTTACCAGTTGCGCGTGGTTTTTTGATGACGTATCACGGATTGAAACCACGCAAGTATTGCAGTATGCGCGTCGGGCTGTCCAGCTTGCCCAGCGCATCGAGCCTGATAACGCACTGGAAACACGGTTTTTGCAAAAACTTGAGCTAGCGGCTTCCAATGTGCCCTCACAGGAAAATGGCGCGAAGGTCTATCGTCAAAGTGCTATTCCCGCACAGTTTGATTTAATGAAAGTCGGGATGCACTTTGCAGCGGCTAAACTACTCGAAGAATCAGAAGAAACCTTACATTTTCCCAATTATACGTGTGATTTTTTACAGCTCTCACGAACGCGAATCGCAGGACAATTTTTGCTCTCAGGTGAGCTTTCGGTACGTTCCAAGATTACGCATTCACGCGCTCAGTTTAACTTCCTACTCGTGTATTTGGGCGATCAGCATTTGTTTGGACAGGCTTACTTTCAGCCTTCTGACCTTACAGAAGTTACATCGGCCTTTGAGGCGGGAAACTTGGCTCAGGTCATGCGTTTAACACAGAAAATCCCTGACAGTCGGGCGTTTTCGTTTTTCGATCTGCGTCCCGATGCACAAAGGCAGTTTTTACAGATTATCGTGGCACGCCAAAGCCAAAACGCTTATGAAATTTATGACCGCATCAACTTCCAAACCTATAATCTACTTAATCTTCTCAAAAATACTGAGCAAGAAATCCCGCCTGTTTTGAAGCAGAATATGGGATGGGTATTACACGCCAGATTAGAAAAAGTGCTCACTCCCTGCGGAGCGTTAGTGAACCTAGAAGAGCTTCAAAAAATTGCGAAACGATACAAAAAGTGGGCCTTGCTACCCACATCGGTACACTTCAACTTCTTGTGTACAGATCGCCTGACCGAGCTTGAACACTTACTTCTGAGCGCAACGCAAGATGAGGAGTCCGTCCTACAAAATATTGAAACTACCTTATTGACGCTTAGGGAACTCAATATTTTTCCAGCACTTAAACAGCTTCAAAACACCCTTTACGCTCGATTAAAGTCTAACGCGAAGCCCTCAGAGGCACTAAAATCACTGGCTAAAGTGTTACATTTTGACGTAGAGGCGGTGTTAAAGAAATAGCTTAAACGCGTGATTTGTCTATCTACCTAGATTTCATGTACGAGCTTTTCGTTTTTGTTAAGCCTCCTTAAAGTCAGGCTAACATCTTTAAAGTTTCGTTTTTCATTTAAACGCACGATTATCTATGAATTACGCCAATTTTTTTTTAACCATCCTTTCGATCCTTGTTTTTTGTATTGCCTGCGAACCTGATTTTGAGGGAATACCCTCTGCGGAGGACGAGAATATTTTTACTGATCCCAATACAGGGCAAACCTACAACACGGGAGCTGTCTGCTTGGGTGGCGGACAATATCAATTTAACGCAGCACTTATTCCCGAGCCGTTAGTGACACCACCTGCTGC
>CAZNAK010000296.1:0-3920 GCA_964570645.1 uncultured Cytophagales bacterium
CGTCCTTCGGGCGGAGCGCAGTAACGAAGAGGCAGCTTACCTCTGGTATCCGACAGGTGAGACGACGGCAGACATCACGGCGACGCGTACAGGTGTTTATTGGCTCGAAGTCCGCACGGCAAATTGCGTATTTCGTGACATAACAGAAGTCTTTTTGGGCGAATATCCTGAAATTAGGATGCCACGTGATACTGTATTTTGCTTTGATACCCTCCCGAACTACCAAGCGCAGGCGGATATGTCAGTAGATAGCCTTACGCAGCTTTCGTATCATTGGACGGACGAAGCAGGACGGACACTTTCCACAGATAGCTCGTTTAACGTCGTGCGTTCAGGTTTATTTACTTTGGAAGTAGCGGCGGTTTATCCTCAGAAAAACTGCATCAGTACGGGGAGCTTCTTTGTGGATAAAGATTGTCCTGCGGGGATTTATGTCCCTGATATTTTCACGCCCAACGAGGATCAGACAAATCCATATTTTGAGGTGTTTGGTGAGGGCGTAACGGACTTCCGAATGAAAATCTATGACCGTTGGGGCGTGATTGTTTTTGCTGTCAATGCAGATAACTTACAAAACCTTCGTCCTCAAGACTTTTGGAACGGACGCTACCAGCAGAATGGAAAACCCGCCGCCGAAGGCATCTACCAATGGATCATCCACTACACTGACTCCACCAAACCCGGAGAGATGCAAGAGCTTACGGGAAGGGTATTTTTGTTGAGGTAGGTAAATTCAATTTAACGTAAATTATAATTTTTGCCGTAATTGGCGTTTAAGCAAAGCAGCAGCAGTACTACATTTTCATACAGATTAAGGTCTTTACTTACGTTCGGTAATTTGTTCTGTACCTCAGACTTCCACAGCCTGAGTCAAACAATAGCTTTCTTTATTCACAGACTGGAAGCCTGTGGTGCGGTTATCGACTTAAATACAAGTTCCGTTTGCTATACACCTCCTGAAAATAATCGTCTTTAAGGTCTTTGATAAAGCGGATGGCCTCGCCCGTAGATTTCATCTCAGGACCGAGTTGCTTATCGACGTTCGGGAATTTATTGAACGAGAAGACAGGGATTTTAATCGCATAGCCTTCTTTGTGTGGCGTAAAGTCAAAATCAGCAACCTTTTTATCTCCCAGCATGACCTTGGCAGCCGCATTAACGTAGTTCTCGCGGTAGGCTTTGCAGATAAACGGCACGGTACGCGAGGCCCGTGGGTTAGCTTCAATGACATAAACTTTACCGTCTTTGATGGCAAACTGAACGTTAATCAAGCCTTTTACGTTCAGGGCACACGCAATCTTTTTGGTGTAATCTGCCATCGTCTGGACAATTTCTTCTGAGAGATCAAAGGTCGGAAGCACAGCATAAGAATCCCCTGAGTGATACCCGCAGGCTCAATATGTTCCATAATCCCGATGATGTAGGCATCTTCGCCGTCTGAAATCGCGTCGGCTTCGGCTTCGATTGCGCCCGTCAAGAACTCATCAATCAAAACCGAATTTTTGGAATACGACTTAAAAATCTCGACAACGTGTTGCTCCAACTCCTGTTCGTTGATGACAATTTTCATGTTCTGCCCGCCCAAAACGTAGGACGGGCGTACTAACAGTGGAAAGTTCAGGTTTGTGGCAAAATCCAGCGCGTCCTCGGCACTTTCTACTGAGCCATAACGCGGATACGGAATATCTTCTTTCTCCAACACCTCCGAGAATCGCCCACGGTCTTCTGCCAAATCTAGGCTCTGGTAGCTCGTCCCGAGGATCGGAATACCATAACGATCTAACTTTTCAGCGAGTTTGAGTGCCGTTTGTCCACCCAACTGTACGATCACGCCCTCAGGTTTTTCGTGCTGGATGATATCGTAAATATGCTCCCAAAAAACAGGCTCGAAGTAGAGTTTGTCGGCAATGTCGAAGTCCGTAGAGACGGTTTCGGGGTTGCAGTTTATCATAATCGTCTCGTAGCCCGCTTCTTTGGCTGCCAAAACGCCATGCACACAGCAGTAATCAAACTCAATACCCTGCCCGATACGGTTGGGTCCTGAACCCAGAATAATCACCTTTTTCTTGTCCGTCCGTACCGACTCATTTTCAAACTCAAAGGTCGAATAATAATACGGGGTTTGGGCTTCAAACTCTGCCGCGCAAGTATCCACCATTTTGTAAACACGCTTGATGTCTAGCTCGTGGCGTTTTTCATAGACTTCACTTTCTAGACAACGCAGCAGGTGCGCTACCTGACGATCGGCATACCCTTTTTGCTTGGCTTCAAAGAGCAGTTCGCGCGGAATATTTCCGATATGATAACGTTCGACTTCCTTTTCAAGCAAGATCAGTTCTTCGATTTGATGCAAGAACCACTCGTCAATTTTGGTTAATTCCTGAATACGCTTGAAGGGAATACCCAATTTGAAGGCATCGTAAATGCGGAATAAACGATCCCAACGCGGGTATTGAAGGTGCTCCCAGATGTAATTTTGGTCTTTGACTTCGCGCCCGTCTGCCCCCAAACCGTTACGGTTGATCTCCAAGGACTGACACGCTTTTTGCAAGGCCTCCTGAAAGTTCCGCCCGATGCCCATTGCCTCACCGACGGCTTTCATCTGGAACCCTAAAAGTTGATCTGCCCCAGGGAATTTGGCAAAGTTCCAACGGGGCACTTTTACGATTACGTAGTCGATGGAAGGCTCAAAAAAGGCAGAAGTAGTGCCTGTAATGGCATTTTTGAGTTCGTCAAGGTTGTAGCCGATCGCTAGTTTTGCCGCAATTTTGGCAATCGGATAGCCCGTTGCTTTAGATGCCAGTGCCGAAGAACGCGAAACACGCGGGTTAATCTCGACAGCGATAATGGAATCGTCATCAGGATTGACAGCAAACTGAACGTTACATCCGCCCGCAAATTGCCCGATACCGTTAATCATTTTGATCGAAAGGTCACGAAGCTCCTGATAAACGGTGTCAGGGAGGGTCATTGCGGGTGCAACTGTCACGGAGTCACCTGTATGCACGCCCATGGGGTCGAAGTTCTCGACCGAGCAAATGATAATCACGTTGCCCGACCCATCGCGCAGCAACTCCACCTCAAACTCTTTCCAGCCCAAGACACTTTCTTCGATCAGTACCTCATGGATTGGCGAGGTATGCAAACCGTGGGAGAGGGCTTTGTCAAATTCTTCTTTTTTGTAAACGACGCTTCCACCCGTTCCGCCGAGGGTAAAGGAGGGACGAATCACGAGTGGAAAACCGATTTCCTGCGCGATCTTCTTTCCTTCCAAAAACGAGCTTGCGGTTTGACCTTTCGCCACACGTACGCCCATGTTTTCCATGCGGGTTTTAAATTTATCACGGTCTTCGGTGACATTGATTGCATCGGTGTTCACCCCGATCATCTCGACCTTATATTTCTCCCAAATACCTGCTTTCTCGCATTCGATTGCCAGATTGAGTGCGGTTTGTCCGCCCATGGTAGGGAGGACGGCATCAATTTGATGCTTTTCCAAAATTTCGACGATAGATTTTTTTTCGAGTGGCAGCAGATAAACGTTATCTGCGGTCACTTCATCGGTCATGATGGTGGCAGGGTTGGAGTTAATGAGCGTTACCTCAATGCCTTCCTCGCGTAAAGAACGCGATGCCTGAGAGCCAGAGTAATCAAATTCGCACGCCTGACCAATGATAATCGGACCACTACCAATGATGAGAATAGAACGGATGTCGGTGTTTTTGGGCATAGCTTCGGGGTTTTATGCCATAAAGGTACGGAAAGAGTCTTACTCGAAACAAAAAAATCCTTTCTCTTGATCACGTTTTATTAGCCTGAGAGCCGAAACCTAATCTGGTATCGGAATGACTCTAAGCTAACCGAGCAAGCATCAAGCACTTGTAGCCACTCCCAAAAACCGTTTGAGCACTTTCCTAACC
>CAZNAK010000297.1:0-3913 GCA_964570645.1 uncultured Cytophagales bacterium
ATGCGCATGAGTGCCGAGCGAACGCAGCGGGTCACTAAATTTCTGGAACGAAAAAAAATGGCGATGCCCGTTGACTTAGAGTCCCCAAGTTATGCGTTTATGGATAGCTTGCTGGCAGCTAACTTTCAGTACCAAAACATCAAACTAAAATATAAGTTTTATCTCGTCTATCGCGAGAAGGAGAAGGAATTTATCGAAAACGGAGATGCAATGCTGGATTTTGAGTGGCAGCAAACCCCTTATCGAGGCTGTATGGACCGTGTGTTACAAACCGAAGGCTGGGATTTGAGAATTTGCTTTCCAAACAAAGAACGTTACCTCCTTGCTGAAATGGCTAGTCTTTTGGTACTCTCGGTCGTCTTCATCTTTATGATTATTGCCAGTTTGGTCATTACCATTACAAGCCTGTTGCGCCAGAAGCGACTCACCGAAATGACCCGGGACTTCATCAATAACATGACGCATGAGTTCAAAACACCCATCGCGACCGTTAGGCTAGCAAGCACCATCTTACAACGCGAAAAAGTGCAGGAATATCCTGACAAGATTACGCGCTACGCCAGAACCATTGAACGAGAGGCTGAAAAATTAACCGATCACGTAGAGCATATTCTTCAAATTGCACGTCTTGAAAAAGGGGAACTCCAACTCGACAAAACTCCCATTAGCCTCCACGACATCGTTACTGATGCCGTTGAGGTGATTGGCTTACAAGTTAAGAACCGCAAGGGAAAGCTTTCGGTGGACTTTGGTGCCAGTAACGATCAATTTTATGGCGATCATCTGCACCTAAGAAATGTCTTTTTAAACCTCCTTGATAACGCAAATAAGTACTCTAAAGAAGCCCCTCAGATTCGTGTGCAGACCCGAAACGTAGAGAACGGAATTGAAATTTCGATAGAAGACCAAGGAGTCGGGATGAGCCATGAAAAACAGCAGCAGGTATTCGATAAGTTCTATCGCGTAAACACGGGCGACCTCCACGACGTGAAAGGCTTTGGGCTAGGCTTAGCATACGTCAAGATGATGACCGAAGCCCACGATGGCAGAGTAAGCATTCGAAGCAAACTAGGAGAAGGAAGTACATTTACCGTTTTTTTACCATTAGCCTAGAGACCGCCTTATTTTTCCAACAGCTCATCAATTTGTGGCTTGAGCTGCCCAAACTCCAAGAAGCTCGGTGCTTCTTCCAAAATCAGGTTTCCCCGTTTGTCAATCAATAAATAACGAGGCAAACGAATCACGCCGTAGTTTCGGGCTAGGGTAGAACGTATTCCGCCCGGGACAATCAGTTGGTAGCTTTGTCCGAGTGGATAACGGCGCAGAATCTCACGCCATTTAAAGTCGTCATCATCCAAGGCGATAAACAAAAACTCAATATCTTTACCTCGATAACTCTCGATAAACTCCTGTGCCGTAGGAAGTTCTTCAAGGGCAGGTGTTGCTTTTGTTGACCAAAACTCTACAAAAATCACCTTCCCTTTGTGATCTTTAAGGAACTGTTTGAACGTCTCCAAGGACGTTCGCTTCACTTTTACGGTATTAAACTCGACTAAGCCGTTAGGTGAGTCCGTGATGCCCTTGAGTGCGGCAGGGGTATATCGCGCTTTGCGCTCATAATCAAGGAGTTTCTCATACTTTTCGTTAGAAGAAAAATCCTTGAAGTTTTGAACATATGTATCAAAAAGCTCTTTCGGGAGGTAGTCGTACTCCTCGGAATTATTAAAATATTTGTCCGTCACCACCGTAAAAAGTACATAATCTTGCAACGAGGCAGGAAAGTGACGTTGTGCTAACATCCATCGGGTATCCCACTCAAAAACCTTTGCAGCACCCGCCTTGGGTTTCGGATATGTCTCGTAATGATAATCCAGAAAAGCTTGCAGGTACTGTGTGTAGTTTCTTGTATCCAGTGCGTTCTCAAACGGGCTTTCGATAGGGTACACCTGCTTTAGTGAGTCCAGATACGTATGATGTACCGACTTCCACGCCTCGCCGTACTGGACAGGGTTTTGCCGAGCAAAGTGCTTCAGAAAGCTATACTTTGCATAAGCTGTCCCATAAAAAATGGTATTTTTCTCATAAGTAACGTAGCTCTTTGAGAGTTTGAGATTGTTCTGGAGACGGTTTAGCAAAAGGGATTGCTGGCGTTGCCGTAACCCTGCCTTCTCTTCAATTTCCGAAGGTTGTATGGCTGGGTTTTTCACTTGTTGGTCAAGCGTCCATTGCAGGGGGTAGTCCAGTCGTGGAAAGTTTTCGCGCATAAACTGATAGGCTTTTGCGTCGTCCGAACCTACTCCCCCTATAATTTCAAATGTTCCTTGTAAGGCATTGATTTCAACTTTCACCTGGCTATTTGACCGCATAAAAATCGGATAGTCGATTCCCTCATAGCGCAAGGAAGCAGGAAAAGCATGAGGTAAGCCCACTTCAATCGTAAACGCTCCTTCCTCGTCCAGAAGTGCTTTTTTGGTGTGTTGGAAGACCAAATTGGGAACATTTTCATTATAAATCAGCAGAATAAGGTCAGCGTCTCCTTTTGTAACGACACCGCTAACTACAGCCTTCTCAGCGGAAAAAATGCTGAAGTTAAAGCCCGCAAAACACAAAAGGGCTAAAAATGTGTGCTTGATCGTGTTCATAAGTGGTCTTTTTGTAGGTTGTATTACAAATATAGGTTTTCGTTTGTTAAAAATCACAGCGGTTTGTGTTCAGGAGGTCTATTGTAAACCCACAAAGGTGCTGGTTGGTGTGAAAATTAAACCGAAAAGAATCATTAGGCTAAACTGCTACGACCAAATCACCATTTGTATTTTCTTTAATCTGATCGGGAATTGATTCCAAAATCTGATTACTTAACGCTTCCAAAAGCGAAAACTTGGCAAAGTCTCGGTGATGAATCACGCTTACCTCACGAACAGGATTATTTTTTCCGATAAACTTAACGTTTTCGATCCGCGACTCATCCAAATCCAAGACACTTAATTCGGGTAGCAAGGTTGCGCCCCCTTCTCGATCTACAAGGCGCATCAAGGCTTCTAGCGAGCCGCTTTCGTAGGTGAAATGCTGCTCCCGAAATGCCAACTGGCTCATCGCACAAAGGTTTATCGTCTGACTCCGAAAGCAATTTCCCTCCGAGAGTATCCAAAGTTGCTCATCAAGTAAGTCTTCCATGCTGATTCGATGCCCAAACTTTTCGGCTACCTCAGCCCTTAGATAAGCCATGAACTTTTCGTAGAATAACGGACGACTCTCGATGGGCTTGGGCAGTTGGATGGGCGTGACCAATAACCCAAGATCAATTTCTTTTTTAACCATTGCCTGAACCATCTCTTCTGTCCTGATTTCAAGAACCTTTAGGTGTACATTAGGAAAGCTTCGCACAAAAGCTCCCAAAAAGCGCGGCACTAGGTAAGGGGCAAGTGTTGGAATAATACCAAGGCGAAGTTCGCCCTCTAGGTTATTCTTATATCCCTGAACCCAATCTTTTAGCTGTGCGACTTGCTTCAAAATCTGGCGAGCTTGCTCCAAGACAGCTTTGCCTGCGGGAGTCGCCGTAACGGGTTGGGTCTTTCGGTCAAAGATCACTAAGTCCAGCTCTTCTTCTAGCTTTTTGAGCTGCATACTGAGGGTGGGCTGCGTGACAAAGCAGTGGTTGGCAGCCTCCGAAAACTTCCCATACCGGTCAATGGCGACAACGTATTCGAGTTGTTGAATAGTCATTGGAAAATAAAATTACGTAATTTTGCGTTATGACGAGCATCGAAGTGCATAATTTGACCGTAAGTTACAATCGCCGACCCGTTTTGTGGGATGTAGATTTTACGTTACCTGAGGGAAAGTTGATCGGCGTGATTGGACCGAACGGCTCGGGAAAGACAACCTTACTAAAAAGTATCATGGGTTTGGTACG
>CAZNAK010000298.1:0-3635 GCA_964570645.1 uncultured Cytophagales bacterium
ATTTGCGGTTACCTTGCGTAATTCCCCAAAAAAGCGTTCTACGGGATTAAGTTCGGAGGCTGTATAGGCAAAACCTGCGCCGAACCGCAGCTCTGCTCTTTTTTCACTCGCTTTCCAGAAAACTCCCTGCATTGCCCCGCTTTTCTTTGCCAACCAGGTAAGAATTACCTCGGCAAAGTCATCTAGTTTCTGCTGATAGTTTTGGGCAAGCAGACGATTGAAGGCATTCAACTCGACTTCGAGTTGCGCCCGTTCATCTTCGGTCAGATCTGGCAGTAAGTGCTGAAAGGTTACCCTTGTCATGAAGGTTTCTTTATACGACTGTACTCATCAATTTGATAACCAGCCGCCTCAAGTTTATCACTGCGTTAGTTGAGAATCTATCCAGAGGCTATCCTCGACAGTACTGCCGGAATACACCAACTCTTCTTTTGTTTCCATGCTCCGTTTTGTCTTGTGTACAATTTTGGTAATAAACGCCATACCCGTGTGGTTCCCCCGCTATAATATTTAGATCAATTTCTGTTCATAAGTAAGTAGAATTAAGGAGTATAGCCCAAAAAAACAAGCAAATACTGCTAGCGGTAGGGTTGCAGATCATCTTCTATTATAAATTAAAGAGAGAGAAAATAATTTTCTGTACTTTTCACGCATGAAGGCTCTTCTTTTACTCTGGCTTACGATCTTTTTGAGCTGCCAGCCACCGACAGAACACACTCCTCCGCCCGTCCCTGAACCGCTCAAAACAGGCGCACAGCAATCTGAACTTTACCTACCGCTACTAGAAGGAAAAAATGTGGGATTAGTCGTCAATCAAACCTCACGCTTGGATTCGGTGCATTTAGTGGATTTTTTGGTGGCAGAAAACGTAGCTGTTCAGAAGATTTTCGCACCTGAGCATGGCTTTCGGGGAGAAGCCAGCGCAGGGGAGTACGTCACGGACGGAAAAGACACCCAGACAAGACGACCTATTCTTTCGCTTTACGGAAAGACCAAAAAGCCTACCCCCGCCATGCTGGAGGGCTTGGATGTCGTCATTTTTGATATTCAGGACGTGGGAGCGAGGTTTTATACCTATATCTCGACACTGCATTATGTGATGGAAGCCTGCGGGGAGGCACAAATTCCTGTGATCGTTTTGGATCGTCCTAACCCCAACGGGCATTATGTGGACGGCATGGTGCTGGAGCTGGAACATCAGTCGTTTGTGGGCATGCACCCGATTCCTGTGGTGCATGGCTGTACGGTAGGAGAACTCGCGCGGATGATAAACGGCGAAGGCTGGCTCGAAAATCAAATTTTCTGTGACCTGACGGTTATTCCTTGCCAAAACTACACACACCAGATGGATTATAAGTTGCCCGTTCGTCCGTCACCCAACCTACCGACAAGCCGTTCAATCAGTCTTTATCCTTCTTTGTGCTTTTTTGAGGGAACGGTATGGAGTGCTGGACGCGGAACGGACTTTCCTTTTGAAGTTGTGGGGCATCCAGAACTTCCACAAACAGATTTCTCTTTTGTTCCCAAAGCCAATGCAGGCGCGAAGTACCCCAAGCACGAGCATAAAACTTGTTATGGTTTTGACCTTCGGGACGCAGCTTATCGTACGGATACGCTACAACTTGGTTTTTTGGTAAAGGCTTACGAACAGTTCCCTCAAAAAGAAGAGTTCTTCAATAACTTTTTGACAAAGCTAGCAGGAACGACCAAACTCCAAAAACAGATAGAATCAGGAATGTCAGCAGCAGAAATTCGGCAGTCGTGGCAGACTGACTTACAGGAATATGAAAGGATTAGAGAGAACTATTTACTGTATCGCCCGTAAGTTGGAAAACTAAATTCCCTTGTTTGCGTTTTTCTGAAAAATAAATATTGCTATGCGTTTTTTAGGGCTAATTTTAGGTGTATTAGTAAGCTTCTCTGCCTTTGGACAACGTACAATCTCGGGAAAAGTCACCAACGGCGAAACAAACGAACCGCTTTCCTTTGCCAGTATTGGAGTAGTCGGAAAAGCTTACGGAACGGTGAGTAATGCCGAGGGCGCGTTTACTTTCAAAGTTCCCGCGGGGCTTGAGAACGATACGCTGATGTGCTCGTATATTGGCTTTAGTACTTATCGGATGCCCGTCGGAAAGCTCCCTGACGAAGAACTGCAAATTGCATTACAGCCCTCCTCGGTGACATTATCCGAAATCGTGATTACAGACCGCACCGCCGAAGATTACATTCGGGCAGCCGTCAATAAAATTCCACAAAATTACCAAAGCGACTGCTACCAAACCGCAGGGTATTACAGTGAATATTTAAAAGAAAACCAGACGTACCTGAGTAACACCGAGCTACTCACCCGAATTGTTCTGCCTGAATACAAGGTCGGAGACACCACCCAAAAGACTCAAGTTAAAATCCTGCAAGGGCGCGTCCGCGATGATCTTGGAGAAGCGCAGTTTATGAAGGAAAAGCGTGAGAAAAAGTTGGACGAAGACGATGGTGACCCCTTTGAAGTTGACGGTTTGTTTGGTTCGCCTGAGGATGTACTGGCGTTTGATCCTGTGCGAAGGTTGGAGCCTTTCTTAAAAGAAGAAAACCTCCGTGACTATCGTTACACACTAGAACCGCCCGTAAAATATCAGGATCAAAACCTAGTGGTTATTCGATTTAAGTCACGCGGGAAGGTAGATCGAATCAAATCCGCGGGAAGAGTCTATTTGGAGGCAATATCGGACGCGATTGTGGCCGTAGAGTATGACGGGAAAGCAGTTATTCCACTCGCAATCAAACCGCTATTGGCCTTGTTTGGTATCGGGATCAAAAACCCTGTGTTCATAAAAACGGTGCGTTACCGAAAGCTGGGAGATCGTTGGGTTTTGGAAAGCCTATGGCTCATCTTCGACGCACACTTGGTGGAAAAACATCTGTTCAAGAAGAATGAAGACTTCCTTTATCAGGCCGAAAAGCTCTTCGTGGCAACAAATTTCTCAACCGAAAACGTAAAAGATATTCCAAAGTCTGAGCGATTTGACCCAAAAAAGCCACTCAAAGAGCAGTTTCCACCCGAAAATCCAGCCCTCTGGCAGCAGTACAATACCGTGCGCCCGAAGAAAATCACAAAGTAAAAAAAGCCACTACTGGGGTCTCACTAGCAGGGCTTTTCTTTCGTTAGTTTTATTCCTCCATAAACCGCTGTGCTAATACGTTTTCGAGCTGTGTACCCCGAAGGAGCTGCCCCAGCACATCGGCGACACTTTTTCCTCCCAAAATAGCGAGCGGTGCCATCGACTCGGCCATTTTCTCGGCGAGGGGGAACACGGTGGAGCTGCCGGCCATGATGATGTCGGAGTCAGCATATTCCAGAGGGGTTACGTCAGGCAGTTCAACGTCCTGCGCGAAAACACCAGTCACCGCGATGACCAGCGACAGAACCAGGAAAAGAACCAGACCTTTCTTGTTCAGCATGTGTATATGTCTCCCTAAAGTAGGTTTCCAAAGAATAGTGCACGTTTGTGTGTGCAGGGAAACTATAGACAGGGACTTTTAACAAATCTCCCGGACTGGTTTAAGAATTAGGGGGCGTCTATTTAAGCGATTTTTAAATGTGAGCCGTCACCATGTTCATATTTTTGTTAGGTTTGTTG
>CAZNAK010000298.1:3645-3894 GCA_964570645.1 uncultured Cytophagales bacterium
GAAGATATCCTTTCGTTATCTTTAGCATAGCCGTGATTGGGAACGCAGCGTACCCAATCGCATAAAGACATAAGCAATATAGCATCAATTTTGCCTATAAAGTATTAAGGGCTAGTGTCTATAGGTAAAATTCGACAATGATGTAATAGGGTAAGTTTGCTTAGAGAATGTGTCTATTTCCACAGTCTGTAATTTTCCTGGTTCTAACGGAATTGGTGGAAAAGGGGTGGCTGAAGCAGAATTGACATG
>CAZNAK010000299.1:0-1100 GCA_964570645.1 uncultured Cytophagales bacterium
AGCAAAATGACGGGAGTTTTGTAAGCTTTTGTTTTTCTTTGTCGGGGTGGCAGGATTCGAACCTGCGACCCCTTGGTCCCAAACCAAGTGCGCTAACCTGGCTGCGCTACACCCCGATTTTAGATCATAAAACTAGCAGAGAGGACGGGATTCGAACCCGCGATACGCAATAAGCGTATACAAGATTAGCAATCTTGCGCCTTCAGCCACTCGGCCACCTCTCTAGGTTTTTTTAAGTGGACACAAAGGTAAGATTCTTTTGTGCGTACTTCCAAACACAAATAGATTTTATTTCGTTCAGAATGCGCTTTTTATTTTTCTTTTTAGAACAACACTTTTGCCGTAAAGAAGTAGATGGCAAGTCCGATTAGGTCATTTGCGGTGGTAATAAAAGGACCCGAAGCTAAGGCGGGGTTTACCCCAAAACGGTCAAGAGCTAAGGGGGTGATCGTTCCCATCAGTGAGGCAACAATGACGACCGAAAATAACGCTACCGATACGGCTAAAGCCAGCTTTATCTCCCCCGTAAAAAGGATGTTTGCGCCCAAAACAATCAATGAAATTACGAGTCCGTTCAACATAGCCACGGCTATTGACCGCCCGAGTCGGTTTAAAAGTGTCTCCTGCAAGCCCGAAGCATCTGCCAGCGCCTGAACAATAATGGTAGAGGATTGAATACCAACGTTTCCGCCTGTTGCCATGATCAGCGGTATAAAAAATGCCATAGCTGGCGTTTGCTCAAGTACTCCATCAAAAAAACCAATAAACTGTGCGCCCACCAGTCCGCCACACATTCCAATCAGCAGCCAAGGCAGACGCGCCCTTGAGAGCTTCCAGATACTATCGTCTTCCTCAATGTCGCCAGAGATTCCAGACATAGCCCGTTGATTGTCGCCCGCTTGCTCTCGAATGACATCAATGACATCATCGACCGTAATTCGCCCTAGCAACGTACCACGTATGCTGATCACGGGGATTGCCTCTAAGTCGTATTTTTCCATTAAACGCGCTACCTCCTCCTCCTCTTCATAACTATAAACGGTTACGATATTAGGAACGTAGATATTAGCAATGCGCGTTTGATCTTCACTCAAAAGAAT
>CAZNAK010000299.1:1110-3893 GCA_964570645.1 uncultured Cytophagales bacterium
CTTTGGTAGAGACACGCCCCAGAAGTATGTTTTGGTCATCGACCACATAAACCGAATGAATTTTATTTACTTGCTCGGCCTGCCGTCGAATCTCTTCAATGCACTGTACGGTTGTCCAATTAATGTTCGCCTTAATAAGCTCTTTTGCCATTAGTCCTCCCGCCACATCATCCTCATAACGGAGAAGTTCGGCAATATTAGCGGCTTTTTCGCGGTTTTCAAGTAAACTAAGCACCTCTTCCCGAGTGCGCAGTGAAACCAGGTCTAATACGTCCACGGCATCATCGGACTCTATGAAATTGATAAACTCGGCGAGTTCTTCTGAAGAAAAAACAGGCAAAAAGTCTTCTAAAATATCTTCGTCTAGGTTGGAAAGAATCTCTGCGCCCACGCGGCTATCCAAGACCTCGAGTACGTAACGGCACTCCTTGGCATTCATCTCATCGAGTACCACCGATATATCCGCTGGATGAAAAGCTGAAAACACCTCCTGAATGCTTTGGGCATCGCGTGCTGTAACCAAACTCACAACTTCTTCAACAAGGTCTTTGGTAAGTTCAAAAGACATAAGCACAGAGGTATTTTTAGACACTCAAATTTACGAAGTAGGGTCTTATTACGGAATAGCCCGCGTGAAGTTTACTTTGTGCAGTTAAATTTTTATAAGTTAGTACTAAAGGTACGTTTTGGCGTGATTTTGAGCCTGCTAGTAGTATCTATTTCAAAGACTCATTAGGATTTTATTGAACTACCACCATGAAAATAACACTCGGAATTTTTACTGTCGGCATACTAAGCGCACTACTATTCATTTCCTGCGAATCGGCTGTTTACAAAAACTATGAAGGTGTGATGGATAACCGCTGGAAAAAGTCAGACGTAAAAGGATACCCCGTAGAGATTAAAGAATCCGATACTGATTATTCGGTCATCATCGCACTACGTCACTACACGCAAACTTTTTTGGATAAAGTAGATGTTACTTATAGTTTTGAAACGCCAGCAGGAAAAAAAGTAGATAAAAAGGCAAGCATTCAAATCAAAGATCCCGAAACAGGACAGCTAGTAGGAGAAGCCGCCTATCAATTCACGGACGTAGAGTCTGTGGTAATGGAAGACTGGAAGCCCGAAAGTACAGGTACTTATCGCTTTTCGATACAATCGGCTATGGCGCAGGATCCTGTACCAACCATTATGGAAGTTGGTCTAATTGTGAGGAAAAACGCAGCAGATTAAATTCGTTATTTTTATCTGCAAAGGACCTTGTTGCATAGCTCTTCCCAAAGAGAGAGATTCCCTAACACTCATTTTTGAGATTTAAGAAGCCCCCTTGTAACTTTTGGGCATCCCCATCTCAACAAATTGATTTGGTAT
The DNA here is from genome assembly GCA_964570645.1 of uncultured Cytophagales bacterium. Classification (GTDB taxonomy): domain Bacteria; phylum Bacteroidota; class Bacteroidia; order Cytophagales; family Bernardetiaceae; genus DAISIL01. Next base: position 2,485 of record CAZNAK010000299.1, read on the forward strand.
TGAACTCCGTCTGGCGCGAGCGTCCGCTTGTGCCTATGATAAAATCAGGATCTGCTGGCGCATGGAAGCAAGAAAAGAACGTCGACACCCACTGCAGCTTGCAGCAACTTACTTTATACATGAAATTTCTTGCTGCAGCTTGCAGCGGCTTACTTCATGCGTAAAATTCCTTGCTGCGGTCGTGTAACACTTTATTTCATACGTGAAATTCCTTGCTGCAACTTGCAGTGGCTTACTTTACATATGAAATTCTTTGCTGCAACCTTGCGTCAGATTTTTTCGTATAACAGTTGATTTAAATTTTATTCATTAAACTTAAATAATTTCATGAGTGAGTTGATTATGCCTACGTTTCGGACGTACTCTAATTCAGAGAGCATTAACTTTATGGACAATGCTTTAGATATTTTCAAGAAGAACCCACTGCCTGCACTTAGGGCTCAAGTTGACGATTTACAAAAGCAATTTGATTTGATTACGGCATCTTTCAAAAAAGAATTAGGCAGCGCAAAGTCTGTTGATCTTAAAGACTTAGATCGTCAGCGTGATCGGGCTACGCAGGGTATTAAAGACATTGCGGAGGCGTATCTCTACCACTACGAGGACAAATATGTTCGTGCGGGGGATGCCATTGTCCGTAGCATGAACAAATACGCTAAGAATATTACGCGTCTGGGATACACCGCTCAAACGACTGTTATCAATAATCTAATTGAAGATTGGGACAAAGACACAGACTTGCAAGAAGCTATCGTATTGCTTCACCTAGAAAACTGGAAAGGAAAGCTCAATGAGCTAAACGAAACGTTTAACGCAACTTACATCGCCCGAAACAAGGAGGACACCGAAAAGAATAAAACGCTTTCGGCTACCAAGATGCGCCGCGGAATGGAGGATGCCTATCGGGAGGTGGCTAAGTATTTAAACGCCAACTTGATTCTTAATGCCACGCCTGAGCTTGAAGCAGCGGCGGCTCAGCTTAATACGCTGATTCAAAAGTATAATCAAGAGGCAATCAACAAGAAAAAAGAAGGCGAGGAGGAAGCGGAAGCAGCGGCTGAGTGACCTGATAGGGGTTTAGCGTCAGTTGTGTTTTACAGCTATTAAGTAATCGTACATAAACTCTGCTTTAAGCTGCCGCCCCAAGTGCGACGGCTCTACCCTAAATGATCCGAAACCCTCTCAACGCTAAACGTAGGGTCGTCGAGGTTTTAGAGGACGAACGTCTGTAATTTTTCCACCTAAGCCCGATCTGATTCGAGTTTTATTTCCTTGGAATCCGCCGCAGATTCAGACAATCACAACCTAAAACTGAAACGTTATCTAATAAAGTGCCTCCAAGTCGTCACTGACTTCTTCAGTTCTTAGGAACTCCCCCGAAGCGTCAAAGTGAATGATTAGGGTCTCTG
>CAZNAK010000300.1:0-3889 GCA_964570645.1 uncultured Cytophagales bacterium
TGCATCATATGAAACCCGGCGCGAAAAACCGTCGTTCAGACGAAAATCAAACTGAATATCAATTCCCAGTCTGCCCACGCTAGACTTCCCTTCCAGAAATGGTACATGTGCGTGTGTTTCGGTGTACTCCTTGGTTACTCCCAAATACAAGGTATTAGGTCTGAGTACAAACCCCTCCTCCGGGATAGTGAAACTTTCCGTTTTATTATGAGCCTTAGCGTCCAGTATTTCGTCCTTGTAAGTCGCCAATGTACGCCCTAGATGCACATCATAGGAATTAGTCCCGAGGCAATTAATGTCAAAGGGTTCAACCACGATATTTCCCTTATCTATTTCTTTTAAAATCTCTTTATCTGATAGAATCATAGCCATTTGGTATTGCGATACACCAAAAGTGTATCCTGTTGGAGTTGTTGCCTTTTTTGTTGTATGCCTTGAGGTTGAGGAGCGGGGATTCCTGCCCCAAAACTATGTGGGGCTACGAATATACGAATTTCGTCCCAAAAACACGCATCCAGAAACCCTTGTAGAGTCCTTGTCCCGCCTTCCACAAGCAAAGACTGTACGTCCTTTTGGTACAAGCTACACAAAAGCTGGGAAATAAGCGGCTTCCCAAAGTCAATTTTGATGAGTTCTAAAGTATCTGATACCATTTCGCTGCGAATGGCATTAAAACAAAGTGTGCGATGGCGTTGATCAAAAAGTGTGCGATCGGGGAATAGGCGCAAGTCACGGTCTAAGGTCACCCGAATCGGTGAACGTCCTACCCAGTCTCGCACTGTAAGGCTAGGATCATCGTATCGAAGTGTGTTTGTACCAACCAAGATTGCGTCCTCTTCGCTGCGCCATTTATGAACAAGTTTACGGGAAAAAGCATCACTGATCCACTTTGAGCTAAAGTCTTCGCGTGCAACAAAGCCATCAGCAGTTTGCGCCCATTTGAGCATTACCCAAGGGCGTTTTTGTTCGTGAAAGGTCAAAAATCGTTTGTTAAGCTGACGGCACTCGTCCTCCAGAACTCCTACTTCTACCTTTATTCCTGCTGCCCGCATCTTGGCGATACCCTGCCCATCAACTTTCCCGAAAGGGTCTTGCATACCGACCACCACGTGCGGTATCTTTTCTTTGATCAAACGGTCGGCACATGGTGGGGTTTTGCCAAAGTGTGCGCACGGCTCTAAGGTCACGTAAGCGGTGGCTTTTGGAAGTAAGCTACGCTTTTCTACGGTCTCAAGTGCATTTATCTCAGCGTGCAGCTCTCCGTATCGCTGGTGCCACCCTTCGCCAATAATCTGCTCTTCTGCCACGAGCAGGCATCCAACCAAAGGGTTAGGGCTGACCGTCCCTAAACCACGTTCGGCCAGCTCAAGGGCGCGTTTCATAAATTGTCGTTCCAAAAAAATAATGTCAAAATAAAGTAAACATAAAAGTAAAATACTGCTCAATTATTACTGCATTCTCTTCTTTAGCACCTCGCCAAATAAGGCTGGAAAAGCATCAGGTGTACAACTTAATACTGCCACACCGCGTCGGGCGAGTTCTTGTGCCAAGAATTGATGATGAGCAGGCGTGCCCCCTTTGTCATCTAATGCCAGTAGTACAACAGGTAGAACGCCTCGATCCAGAAACACTTGCATTTCTTGAACAACCTGTAAGGTGTTTTGTCCTTCGTAGAGATCGCTAATTAAGAAAAGAATAGTTTTCTCGGGAAGGTCAATCAATGAGTTTGCGCGTTGCAACGCTTTGGTGATATGCGTCCCTCCTCCTAACTGCACACCAAAAAGTAACTCGATGGGATCATTGAGCTGATCCGAGACATCAATTACCTGCGTATCAAAGAGTAAGAGCTTGGTCGTCAGACTCGGCATACCGGCCAGCACAGCTCCCAGTATTCCTGCATGAACCACAGACTGCTGCATAGAAGCACTCTGATCGACACAAAGAATTAAATGTAGGTGCTGCTTGTGCTGGCTTTTCCAGCCAATGAGCTGTTCAGGGATTACAGTTTTATAAGAAGGCTGATAGTACTTGAGGTTTTTGAGGATAGTACGATACCAGTTAATTTCGTTCAACTTTCGGGGACGAAGATTACGTTGCCGCGTCATCCCGCCGTATAGTGCCTGCTGAAGGGGAAGTTTCCAGCGTTCTTGGAGGTCTTCGATGACCTTTCGTATTACTTCACGCGCCGTCTCACGCGTTTGGGAAGGTAGAAGGCTCTTCAACGAGACCAGCAAAGCCACCAAATCTACGCTTGGCTCCAAGGACTCCAAAAACTTAGGCTCTTGCACTAAAGCTTTCCAATCAAATCGCTCCCAGGCCTCTTGCTGAAGCATTTGCGCAGTAGGTTGTGAAAAATACTCCCGTACGTCAGCTAGCCACCTTACAGCATAGGGCGCACTGTCACCGATGTTTCCCCGCCGCTGGGGGTCGCCATAAAGCGTATCAAGCGTTTCATCGACTTTTTGCATTCGCTCGGATAACTCGCTGTTTTCTTGCGCTTGGTATTCTCCCTCGTCGTCAGATTTAGTCTCCTCTGGAGCTTCTTCGGGCGGTGGTTCTTCTGTTCCGAGTACGAGCCGCCAGCGTTGAAGGCGATTAGTGGATTCGTCAGCATGCGTAGCCATACAGAAATATATGCCTTTTGTTATAAAAAAAACACCCCGAGGAGTTTTTGTTTATCCTTGAGGTGTTTACCAGTACTAAAGGGCTAAAAATTTAATAATGCTTATGGAGGTAGCTTTCGGTATTTGAGACCTCTGTCGTCGCCTTATGAACTCTCTCTGCAAACTGTGGAAGGTTTTGTCCGCCACGCTCAGATTGAATTTGCGGGATATACTGACTGTAATCGGCTATCTCAGAAGCTTCCTCCCGATTGACTACCTTCAGGACTACTACACCGCTCTCGTCCGTAAATGGCTCAGAAACCACGCCTACTTCTTGTGTAAGGGCACGTGCTACCGTCTCGGGTGCACCACCAACACCGTTGATGGACAAGAAAGAAAGGTTTACTTCCTTTTCGAGTATGCTGGCACGGTCGTAAGGCTCTTGCATCTCTGCAAGCGATTTTCCTTTCATGCCTTCTAGCTCTGCAAGAATCATTTTTCCTTTTTTCTCCTTAATCACATCACGCTTAACCTCCTCACGTACAATCGAAAGGGGAGGAATGGTATTATCCATCGGAACCTTTTCGCGCAAAATGGCAACAATGAAGCGATCTCCCACCTCAAAGACTTCCGAGACATCGCCCGCAAGTGTTTCGTCTTTAAAACCCCAGTTGATGACCCGACGCACACCGAGGTAATCGCCCATATCGTTGATATTACCCTGCTCTTTTTGGATGTTATTAGCCTGAATCTTAGAGATAAGCTCTTCTCCTTTTTTGCGTTGCTCATTGTACCGAGTTACCTGCGCCACGAAATCCTTTAGGTCTTTACTCACGGCAAAGCGACCCGCCTTCTGATAGGCTCCTTCGCGCGTCTCATCGCTGGGCTCAATTACGCGCGAGATCATAGCAACAAGTATCTTTTCCTTCGTTTTGGGTTCGGTTACGTTGATGATGTGGTAGCCAAACTGTGACTCAACAATACTAGGTACGATACCTGGTTCATTCATGGACATCGCTGCCTCTTCAAAAGAAGAAACCATTTGCCCTTCGGTGAACCATCCGAGGTCTCCGCCACGATTCTGCGTCGGGCCTTCGCTGTATTGTCGTGCCGGGGCAGCAAAGTCTTGCCCATTTTGACGTGCCAGGACTAGTACCTCCTGCGCTTTTGCTTTCTTCTCTGCTTTACCAGCCTCACCTAAGCCTTCTGTTCTGAACAGAATGTGACTTGCTTTCATCGAGAAGACAGTATCTTCGGTTTTACCAATGTATTTGTAAAGCAGATAG
>CAZNAK010000301.1:0-3883 GCA_964570645.1 uncultured Cytophagales bacterium
GGGGTTTTGACAAGCAAAAAGGAGATCAATGATTTTTTTCATCTCCTCAGGGTCAAGGGCTTGCCCTGTTTTTATTGCCGCACGTCGGGCGAGTACCTGAGCGAGTGTCTGCCTACGCTCAGACCCTTCAAGTGCTGCTTGCTGTTTGTACTGCTCCAGAAGCTCTTCGAGGAGCGTCACCTCAGAAACGGTGGGTAAGTCGGCCGGGATACCCAGCAGCTTGACGTTATGATCCGCTGCTTCCTCAAAGATAAAACCCATGCGACTCAAATCGTTTTTAATCTCGCCGAAGAGGGTAAAGTCGGTATCGTTGAGTTTGACTAAGCTTGGAAAAAGTAGCTGCTGCGAGGCACCTTGTTCGCGTTCGAGGCTACCCAAAAAGCGTTCGTATAGGATGCGCTCGTGTGCTGCCTGCTGACAAATAAGTAAAATCCCCGCTCGGACAGGGCTGGCAATAAAGCGGTCTTCGATTTGAAACACCCAACGCCTGCCCTCTTGGAGGGCATAATCAGGAACGGCTTCCTGAGGGCTACTGGCGGACTTGGTATCGTTGGCAGCACTCGAAAAAGTTATGGTCGTTTGTGGTTCCTCCTCTTCGGGTGCGGCATTCAAGAAATGTTCGGCAAAGCTAGTTCCCTCGTACCCATCTGGGTCGTCGGTTTGATAAAGGCGTTCCCAGTTTTTGGCGTTACTTTTTTGGCGTTCGGTTTTTTCGGGTTTTTGATAGGATCCCGTCGCGGGAAGCCCTGTATTCATGCGTCCTTCACGAAGGTCTTTGACAAAGTTCGTATTTAATTCAAAGTCCAAATGCGTACTTACCTGACTGACTCCTAAAGCTTGACGTACTGCCGCCTGTACTAACCCGTAAAGCATACGTTCCTCGGCAAACTTAACCTCTGTTTTGGTCGGGTGTACGTTGATGTCCACCAAGTCGGGGGACATCTCCAGAAAAAGGGTATAAAAAGGGTGTTGTCCATTGCCCAGAAGTCCTTCAAAAGCGGTCATCACGGCATGATGAAGGTAACCGTGCTTGACAAATCGTTTGTTAACGAAGAGAAATTGCTCACCACGTGTTTTTTTTGCGACCTCTGGGCGACCAATATATCCTTTCAAGCTAACGTGTGCGACGTTTTCCTCGCAGGCGATAAGGTTTTTCTTGTAGTGCTTTCCAAATAGCTCAATGATCCGTCGGGCAAGTGTTCCCGAGGAAAGCTGTTTTTCTTCTTTGTCGTCCTTAGTGAGGCTCATCGCGATTTCGGGGCGGGAGAGGGCCACGCGCAAGAACTCGTCATAGATGTGACGGTATTCTACACTATCCGATTTTAGGAACTTTCGTCTTGCGGGAACATTAAAAAAGAGGTTCTTGACCGAGATTGAAGTTCCTCTTGGATAATTGACGGGTTCTTCTGCCTTAAGGTCACTCCCTTCTAGGTAAAGCCGTGTGCCGATTTCGTCCTCTTCGCGTCGTGTTTTGAGTTCAACCTGTGCCACAGCAGCGATGGAAGCCATTGCTTCGCCACGAAATCCGTAAGTTCGGATAGTAAAAAGGTCTTCGGAGTTGATGATCTTTGAGGTGGCGTGTCGTTCAAAACACATTCGCGCATCCGTAGCTGACATCCCGCATCCGTCGTCCACGACCTGAATCAGTGACCGTCCGCCTTGATTAATAATGAGCTGGATTCGTGTTGCCCCTGCATCTACCGCGTTTTCGAGCATTTCTTTTACTGCCGAAGCGGGACGTTGGACGACTTCGCCCGCTGCAATCTGGTTTGCAAGAATATCAGGAAGTAGTCGGATTATATCCGGCATACATAGTAGCGTCTTGTTAGCATGCGAATATACAAATATTTTTATTTCGTATAACCTAAATGCGACAACAAATCATTGGGTGGCTTTCAAAGCGTTGCCAAAAGTTACTTTGCTTCACACGCAAAGTAGCGGTGGAGGGCTGTTAGGTTGGCGGCTAGTCCAACGTGATTTCTTTCCCTTGATAGAAATCCAATATTTTCTGGCGGAAGATAAAGTCGTATTTGGCTCTTAACACGTCCGTTTTTGCACCGTTGAGTTGCGTTTGTGCGATATTATAATCGACGGAGTTGGCCGCCCCCGCCCGAAACTGCTTTTCGGTCACGTTCAGACTTTGCTCTAAGGCAGTAGCACGTTCTTGACTAGCCAAATAGGTTGCTTGCGCGGCACGCACATCTACGTAGGCTTGCTCAATGGTTTGACGAAGCTGATTACGAACGATGTCCGCTCTAAGTCGGTTACGGTCAAGGTTAATTTCAGCTTGTTGGATGGCGTTGTTGATCTGCCCACGGTTGAAAATAGGAATCTGAACATTGATACCGATATTCTGACGGAAAGACTCTTGCATCTGTCGGAGGAACCCAAAGTCAATGATTTCACCATTCGGGAACTCTCGCTCGGCAACTACAACCTGCGTCGGATCATTTTGTAGAAAGCCAATGGGCGTGAGAATTGTCTGCGTAGTACCATCTCCTTCAAAAAACTGATCTTGTGCGCTTGAGTAGTTCGTGAACATAGAGCCATTCAGGCTGACGGTCGGATAACGATTCGCCTCCGCGATACTAATTCCCAGGGCTGCACTTTCGATGTTAAGATCCGCGCTTTTTACGTTTGGTTGATTGCCTTCGGCGATGTCGTAAATACTTTGAGTGCTCGGCAAAGAAATTTCTGCGGGTATCTCTGGAAGTGTTGGCTTTTCTATTGCAAAAGGCTCATCGGGAGGAAGTTGGAGAAGCTGACGCAAGCTGAGCGTCGCTAGCATTACGCCATTTTCTGCCGAAACAAGCTGCTGTTGGTTGGTCGCTTTTTGGGAGAGTAAATCATAAATACTTGCCTCTGGAAGTGCGCCAGCCGCAATGAGCTTTCGGGTGCGGTCAATTTGTGCCTCGGTGGTTTGAAGCTGAATCCGTGCATTTTCGACAAGCTCTTGATTGAGTAGAATATTCAAATACGCGCCTGCAATATTCAGTTTGAGGTCGTTTTCTGCTTGTTTTACGTCTAGTTGGCTGGACTGAACGTTTAACTGATTTTGTTTGATGGTATTACGCAACTGGAATCCGTTAAAAACGGTAAACCCTGCGCTTAAGCCAAAAGAGTTACTTTGGATTACGTCCGTAATAAACTGGTTGGTAAATGGGTCAATCGAACGCCCTGAATTGTAACTGTGGGAAGCCGAGCCGTTCAGATTGGGCAGTCGAGCCATTCGTGATTGCTCAAGGTTGGCTTCATTACCCCGAACTTGGAGTGCGCTTTGTTTCAGTTGCAGGTTATTTTGGACAGCGTAGTCAATACAGGACTGGAGGTCCCACGTTTGGGTTTGTCCTAAAGTGGTCATAGCACCACAGATCCAGAAAAGGAACATGGTGAAAAAAATACGGTTCATAAGAAAAAAAATTGCGTAACTCGAAATGAATGCTAAGTCGCGGGGCTATTTAGTAACGGCAAAATGCAAAAAAATCACTTGACGACAAAACGACTTGCGCCAATTCCTTTGTCAGTAATGAAATGTAAAAAATAAACACCTGCTGTTAGCCCTTGAAGAGATCCCTCATTTGCTTCGGGGACAAAAGTCCGCAACACCTTTCCATTCACATCAATCAAATCGACACCAAGAATCTCTACTTTTTCGGAAGCTGCCCAATAAATGCTTCCGAAAGAGGGATTTGGAAAAACGGAAATCTGCTCCGTGATAAACTCCTCGCCCAGACCCGTGGCGATGGGAGCATGAGGGGTAAGAAGCGGATAAATTGCATGTGAGAGACGTAAACCACGCCCGTCCTGATAGCTCTGCCAAGTACCATCGGAAAGCTGTTCCCAACCTGTGTTCTGGTTGCGTATGCTAGTTAGTATGGAAGCT
>CAZNAK010000302.1:0-3872 GCA_964570645.1 uncultured Cytophagales bacterium
AATGATGTATCGCCAAAAAGCGTGGCAATAGGGGAAAACGCTTGGTAGCGACCCGTAATAAATCGCGGTTGCGACTCGCTGATGCCATACCCTAAGACCAGGCTTTGCGCCCTCAATGACTCATAATAACCATGGTGCTGGCGGCACTCCATTCCGAATGCGGCATTAAAATAAAACGTAAAGTTCATTTCCCGTTGGTTAAACTTGAACCGCAGCTTTGCTTTGACTTCATTGGCCTGCTTACGGTTTCTGACGACGTGCCCCCAGCCATATGCCAAGGGAGGACGTTGCAAGCCACACAAAATCAGCCCTAAAAGTTGGAGAATTGAACTTTTTCCTGTACCGTTTGCCCCCGTAATGAGATGTAAATTTTCGTTTGGGACGAAATCAAATTTGAGGTGTTCAAAGCACTTCATCTGATGTAGCTCGAAGCCCAAAAAAACAAACTCCCGTTTCTCGTCCTTCAGGATCTCGGTTTGTGCAATATTGATGGGTAAGTTACTTAAGTTCTTGTTTGAGAAGGCTTCAAACGCGTTTCGTAGAATGCGTCGGTCTTTGGCACGCTCAAGGGTATCAGCGATGTAGTAATCAAAATTACGAATCATATTTTGCCCCAATAAGGAAAACTCTGCCTCAGGTTGTGCGGCCTGAACAAGTTTTTCCAGATGCGCGTGAAAGAACTCATTCATTGCCGCATCGTTAGGAGTGGTTTCTACATAGACTTTCTTGTAGGCGGTCACTTGTTCGGCAAAGAGCTGCTGAAAGTGCTGGATTTTCTTCTTGCGTTCTACTACTACTTGCCCATAATTGAGGGTGTAATGGTCGATGGTTTCCATACCGCGCTGGTTCTGGTTGACTGCCTGCGCTATTCCTTCAAGGTCAAAATAGATGAACTCTTCGGGCTGGTCGAGTTCAGGATGAATCAGGAGTGCTCCTTCCTGTCGCATCAGGTCGGCATCAGCGCGCCAAAAGGCACGATTTTCAGGAGGGCTAAGCACACGTTGACTCGCGCGGCGTAACGGAAACATATTATCTCGGAACAAAATGCTATCGTCGCTTACGGGCATCAAGTTACTCCACTCAAAAGCTAGCCAGTAATACGGATCCGTAGGGCGATAATGTGTCAGAAATACCGTGGAGTCTGCCAGCGAAATCTTGCGTTCTGTGATGGCACACTTGCCATGGTAAACTTCAAGGAGTGCCTCTAGTAGTTCTTGGTGCATTAAAATATCCAAACGCAAAACCCCCATTGCCTGCCGATTACGGAGCAGTTGTAGAACTGCCGCATGCGTGTCGGCAGACCGTAAGATAGCAGGAGGGTGGGCGTAGTCTTTCTGAGCAGAGATCATGTTTATTTACTGGTTCGGAAGCGAATCTCTTGCACGCTTTGGTTATCAAGCTTATCGAAGGCCGTCACGCGGATCGTATATTCTTGGTTGGGCTTGAATCCCTCGATCAAGCCCGCGTAGGTACGTTCTGTGCCTCCGTTAATCTGGTAACGGAGACGTTTATAACCGACTTTTTCGTCTGTTGCCGCCAAAAAGATCGTCACAAACGGCGGATAAATAGCTAACTCACCCTCTTTGCCAACAGGCGAGATACTGAAGGTAGGGTAAATTTGGGGTGGGTCGTTATCTACGACCAGGTAAAACTCACTTCGGTTTCGGTTATTTACGTTATCATAACCAAAATAATCCACCCGATGGACACCAGATGCGGGAATGGTAAATGGTTGTTCATAGAGAGTTTCCTCTGCCGCACCATCTATGGTGTATGTGATTTTCTGTAATCCTGACTCTGAGTCTTTGGCCGCCAGCAGTACCTCTGTTTTTCCGTTGATAAATACGGTATCACGCGTTCTGAACTCGTTTCCTTGGTAGTTATAAGATAGCGTAGGTCCTGTCAGGTCAACATAGACTTTACTTACGCTATGACGGTATTCGGCGTATTTACTCGTTGCTGTACCTTTGGTTTGGTTGGTCATATTGTCCAAGGCAAAAAACCGAATGGTATGTACACCTGCTTCGCTGGGCAGATAAAAGGGTTCAACGTATTTTTGAAATTCTTCTCCGTCTATGGAGTACAAGACTTCTTTTACGCCCGACTTATTATCTACGGCAGTTAGTTTTAGTTTAGTACGTCCCGAAAAGTAAACTTGGTTATCGTCGGCAATAAAGCGATCACCAAGCACATCCGAAGCCGTAATCGGTGCCGTTTTGTCCAAATAAAATTCGTATTTTTTAAGAGACTCTTCGTTTTCAACGCGATCTACGGAGTAATACTCAAGTACGTGATCACCATCATCGAGAAAAGAAAAAGGAACGCTGATGCCGTTGTAGGCTTTCCAGTCCCCACCGTCTAGGCGGTAAAACGTTTTCCCGACTCCCGATAGGTTATCCTGCCTTGTCAGGTAAATCTGTGTGGACACTGAAATAACGTTACCACTAGCCACCCCCGTGATGTTATGAAACGTTTCGGGGGCACTCAGGTCAATAATGAAAGTCTTTGTGTTGACTTCTTCCCGATTGCCTACCTGATCGGTAGCGTAATACTTTAGCGTTTGCTCCCCCTCCTGGTCGAAGCGCAAATCAGTCGTTGAAGCCTGAAATGCTTCTCCGTTGCGTGAGAAATAAAAATCTTTTACGCCTGACATATCATCTTTTGTGGTTAAAGGTACACGGAGGTTTTTTCCGTAGTACGTTTGCTGTTCCTGGCGGTAAGTGGGGGCATCCAGAAATTCAACGGAAGATTTGGGGGCTTTTCCGTCAGCATAAATAAGAAAGTTGACATCCACGTTCTCAATGGCATCGCGATGCTTGAGGAAATGTAAGCCGTCACCATCCAGATACATGGGTTCGGGGCTATGAACATCTGTTTTCTCTTGGCTGTGAAGTTGCGTAGCACCTTCAGGGGAGGGTTTGTGCGAGATGTAAAGATAAACAGGCAAAGAAGTCTGCTGATAGTACCGGTTTAGGCTATCGACATAAAAAGTCTTTTCCGTTTCGGCTGAGGTTTGCCCAAAAGTGATCGCAGTGAGCCCAGAAAGCACAAAAAGTAAAAGGAATCGTTTCATAGGGTTATTCTTTGTTGCTATCCTCTTCGTCTTCTACATGTAGAAGAACAAGTTCGTAGTCTGCCAGATGACGAAAGTCGCTTTTAGGATTACGATGTACTTTTTTGAAGTACGCAATCGCTTTTTCTTCGTTTCCTTCCGCCTTATAAAGGAGTCCAATCATCGCTTCGTATCGGCTTTTATCGTTTCCTGTAAGCGTTTCTGCTTTTTCTTCGATGGCAGCAATCGCGCCGAGGTTTGGAGCGGCGTAGTATCCTGCCAACAGATTTAGTAACATGACATCAGGAGCGTTGGGCTTTTTACTGGAAAGCTGTAAGGTGGTTTCCTTCGCGTCTGCATATTGTTCGGCACGGAGTTGTAAATCTGCTAATTGGAGGGCTTTTGAAAACTGCTTTTTGGGGTCAGTTTCTTTCCTGACAGCTGATTTTTGATTTGTGACAAGCTCTGCTGTACCTTTCTTAACAGACTTTATGCGTGCCAAGAGGTTTGACGCAGGGCTGAAGCTGCCATCTATTGCCAAGATGTTCATCAGTACTTTTTCGGCTTCATCGTCATGGAAAAGGTTATTGTACCCCGCCGCTACGTAATAGTTATAGTCTGGCAGCATTCGGAATGCTCGCTGCTTGTACTTTCCGCCCTTAACGTTCCTCAAAATCGGAATAGCATCGGCATATTCGCCCATTTCGTAGTATGCCTTTCCGAGCCAGAAAAAATAAGGAGAGAGTTCCTCAGGTGAGGCGTTCTTCTGGTGGAGATTGCGATCGAAAAAGGCAAGATGGCCAAACCCGAGATCAAGCTC
>CAZNAK010000303.1:0-3039 GCA_964570645.1 uncultured Cytophagales bacterium
GTCAAAACGGAGTTCCTCGTAGGCACTCCACTCGATGAAATCAAATTGTGCCGAAACCGTAAGCTTTTCGGTGGGGTAAAATGCAGTACCCACAGAAAGGTTGGCTACCAAAGGAAGCGTAGCATCAAACGTAGTTGAAGCTGGAACCAAGCCCGCCGCCTCAAGCTGTGGCGTGGTGATAAAAGTAGCGTCACCGCCCTCTACGTTAGCATCCACCTTGGAACGGTAGCTTGCACCGATAGAAAATTTATCGTTCGGCATGTAGAATACTCCTACATTAAAACCAAAGCCTATTTCTGTGGAGCCATCCAACTCTGAACGTAGCAAGTTTCCGTTCTGGTCAGCAAACGGAAGTGCGCGTTGTAGGTTCACGGAGCCAAAAACAATATCCAAACCTGCTCCTACAGAAAGCTGGTCATTGATTTTGTAGCTCAACGTCGGCTGTACGTAAAATGCTTCCAACGAAAGCTCGTCCAATGCTACCTCGCCAGACCAGTTATCTTCCCAGCCTACCGTAGAGCCAAAAGGGGTAAAAATACCCAAGCCTGCTGTGAGTTTGTCCGTGATGCCGTAACTACCGAATACATAAAAAGGAGTAGATACATTAGAGGCGTTATTTGCCGTATAATTGGACGTACCCGGCCCGATATAATTGATGTCCGCAGAGATAAAAGAGGCTCCCAACGCAATGTTATTTTGCGTATTGAAACCCAATGCACCGGGATTGAAAAAAATTGAAGATGCGTCGTACGAAAGTCCCGTACCTGTATTACCCATAGCGGTAGTACGCGCACTCTTGAGCGTTACCTGATAGCCATTTCCAAAGGCGGTCATTGCGCCCCCGAAGAGTAAAGCTACTATGAAGAGATTAAATTTTCTCATGTTCGTGATGGTGTGTTTTGTGAAAAAAATATACTTAATTAAAATGCAAAATAAAGATAATAATACGGTATCACACAAAACTCTACAAAAAACTTTCGCACTTTCGTTTTCATGCACGCTTTTACACATCTAAAAGAATGGCAAAAAACACGGAATCAACTCCACGGCTCAGTGGGTTTTGTGCCAACAATGGGGGCTTTACACGAGGGGCATGCCTCACTCGTTAGGAAATCAAAGCAAGAAAACGACTTTACGGTATGTAGCATTTTTGTCAACCCGCTCCAATTTGACAAAAAAGAAGACCTTCAAAACTATCCGCGTACCTTTGAGCCGGATCAGGCGATCTTGGAAAGCCTCGGCTGTGATTTTTTAATTTATCCAACTCCTGAAGTGATGTACCCGCAGCCCGTCCGCCTCCAGTTTGATTTCGGTAGGCTGGAAACAGAAATGGAAGGACGCTTCCGAAAAGGGCATTTTAGCGGGGTAGCCGTTATTGTGGCAAAGCTTTTTCATCTGGCACAACCTACACGCGCTTATTTTGGACAGAAAGACTGGCAACAATACCTGATTATCAGACAACTTACCCAAGATTTATCGTTTCCGCTAGAAGTAATCCCTTGTCCGATTATACGAGAAGAGGACGGTCTGGCAATGTCCTCCCGAAACCTACGACTGACGGACGCGCAACGCACCATCGCACCAAAAATTTATGAGGTATTACGGACTGCTCAGAAGGAACTGAAAGTAAGCCGTAATGCACAAGAAGTAGAACAAAACGCGCTCAAAAGACTTTCCCAAGTAAAGGGCTTTGAGCCGGAATACTTCTCCGTGGTAGAGGCAAACACACTTGAGTCTTTAGAAAAAATCGAAGAAAATACCGAAGTCCTGTTGGCAACTGCCGTATATTTGCAATCCATTCGACTGATCGATAATCTTATATGCAGATTCAACTCCTAAAGTCAAAACTACACCGCGTCCGTGTGACGCAATCCGAACTCAATTACATTGGCAGCATCACGATTGATGAAGACCTTATGGATGCGGCAAACCTCTTGGCAGGGGAGCGTGTCCAGATCGTGAACAATAACAACGGGGAGCGTCTTGAGACCTACGTGATCCGAGGGGAACGCGGTTCAGGACAAATCTGCCTCAACGGGGCTGCGGCCCGTAAGGTACAAGTAGGTGATATTTTGATCGTAATTTCATACTGCTACATGGACTTTGAGGAAGCCAAGACCTTTGAGCCTGTGCTGGTATTTCCTGATGAGAACAATCGCTTGGTTTCTTAAAAAACACTACGCTTCTGATGTAACGCTTTCAGCGTAATGAAGTATGCTTTGAAGGAACTTCGCTATCCTTTATTTTCCGACGCTTCCTTGATCCCATCTAAAATCCAAGGCATCAACTCGGATACGGTCGGGTGTACGAGTACCACCTGACGGTAGTTTTTGCGGGGGATATTACTGTGCATGATGGTCGCGAACATATTGATGATCTCATCGCCGCCTACCCCTAAAATAGACGCTCCCAAAATCAAGTCTGTCTCTGCATCCACTAGAAGCTTAGCAAAGCCTTTCGTTTCACCTATTTCTTTGGCACGACTGATCTTACTCATTGGGCGCGTTGCCTTCAAAACCCGTTTTCCGGTTGCTAGGGCCTCTTTTTCGGTCATTCCCACGCGCCCTAGAGGTGGGTCGGTGAACAACCCATAGACCGTTTGACGGGTAGAAAGCGTTCTTGTACTACCCAAAAGATAGGCTAAAACGATTTCTGCATCATTTACAGCCGTGTGGGTGAATGCGCCCTCGCCGTTGACATCACCAACCGCAAATATATCAGGGAGATTTGCTCGACAGAACTCATCTACTTTGATGAAGCCACGCTCAGTAAGTTCGAGTCCTGCGGCTTCTGCGCCGATTTTGTCTGAATTAGGCGTACGCCCCGCAGCGATCAATAAGTGCGAAAGGGAGGTTTTCTCATCACTAAGCGTAACCTCAATTTGCTGATTGGCTTCCTTCACGCTATTGGCTTCTGTGTTAAGCAAGACGCGAATCCCCTCTTCTTCCAAAAATCCTTGAATCGCGTTAGCTACATCTTTATCCTCACGCGGCATGAGTTGGTCTCCGCGCTGGATAAGCGTGACTTCCGAGCCTAGCC
>CAZNAK010000303.1:3049-3856 GCA_964570645.1 uncultured Cytophagales bacterium
CTAGCCGCCGGAATACCTGAGCGAACTCTACCCCGATATACCCCCCTCCTATGATGCCCAAGTGCACAGGAAGCTCACCAAGCTCAAGTAGCCCTGCGCTATCTAACTAATTTATCTTTTCAGGCCCTAAAATGGGTGGCGCGCTAGGACGTGTACCGACATTGATATAAACAGTCCCTCCTTTGAGTATTTGTTCGTTAACTTCAATTTCGTTAGGTGAGATAAATTTACCGTAACCGCGAACGAGATCCACGTTCTCAGTATTTTTGACCCATGCTGTCAGTCCGTCACGTGAGGCATGGCGCACTTCGTTCATTCGCTCCATCACGCGAGAGAAATCGACCTTAATCTCGCCCGTCTGAAAGCCAAAAAAGTCGCCCCGACGTGCCTGATGCAGGGCTTTAGCACAAGCAACGAGTATTTTGGTAGGTGTGCAACCGTAGTTGACGCAACTTCCCCCAACGGTATTTCCTTCAATAACGGCGATCTTTTGCCCTGTGGGGATGAGCTTCCCCAAAAGTACTCCCGTAGCTTGTCCTTTGCCCAGAACGATATGATCGTATTTGTGGAGATGAAGTTACCATTTTTAAATTAAAAACACCCAGCTTTCAGGTGAAAAGTGGGTATTTTTATTTTGACTCAAATGTTCATTTTTAAGGTGTGGCTGCATACTACTGTACATTTTTGATTTTATTACTCCTATATCTTTGTTTGGTCTGCTTAATTTGTTTGTTCAAATAGAGTAAAAAGGTAAGCAAATCATAACAAATCACTTCGATTTGGTTTAGTCCATGCCTGAATACGGAT
>CAZNAK010000304.1:0-3849 GCA_964570645.1 uncultured Cytophagales bacterium
ATTCAAAAAGCTACGGGTGATGCTCATGGAGGAGGTCATCACGACGAGCATCATCATCATGAAACCTTCATCACAAAGTGGGTATTTTCCACTGATCACAAAATGATTGCTAAGCAATTCCTGGTAACAGGTATGCTGTGGGCTTTTGTAGGTGGTTTACTTTCTGTTATTTTCCGCCTTCAACTGGGTTTTCCAGAAGCTGATCTTTCGTTTCTCAAGCCAATACTTGGTAAATTTATAGATGATGCAGGTCACTTAGATCAAGAAGCATATCTTGGACTTGTCACGATGCATGGTACCATCATGGTATTTTTCGTGTTGACGGCAGGGTTGAGTGGAACATTTTCAAATTTTCTCATTCCATTACAAATTGGAGCGCGGGACATGGCATCAGGGTTTTTGAACATGCTTTCGTATTGGTTCTTTTTTGTATCCAGCGTGATTATGTTCGCATCCCTTTTTCTCGAAACTGGACCCGCAGCGGGTGGTTGGGTAATTTATCCTCCGTTGAGTGCAGTTAAGGAAGCTTCTCCAGGTTCTGGCGCAGGTATGACTTATTGGTTGGCTTCGATGTCAATATTCATTATTTCGTCTTTATTAGGTAGTTTGAACTACATTCCCACGGTGATTAATCTTCGCACGAAAGGCATGACATTTACTCGCTTACCATTAACTATCTGGGCGTTTTTCATTACAGCAATTATTGGTGTACTCTCATTCCCAGTATTATTGTCAGCGTGTTTGTTACTTATTTTTGACCGTGAATTTGGTACAAGTTTCTATTTGTCAGATATTTACATCAATGGTAAAGCACTACCGAACGAAGGTGGTAGCCCTATATTATTCCAGCATTTATTCTGGTTCTTGGGGCATCCAGAGGTATATATTGTACTCTTACCTGCTTTGGGTATTACTTCAGAAATTATTTCCACCAATTCACGAAAGCCAATTTTTGGCTATCGCGCAATGATTGGATCTATTCTCGGTATTGCATTTTTGTCGTTCATTGTTTGGGCGCACCACATGTTTGTCTCAGGTATGAATCCATTCTTGGGAACGATCTTTATGTTCTTGACATTGATCATTGCAATTCCTTCAGCAGTCAAGGCATTCAACTATGTCACTACACTTTGGCGTGGTAACTTGGTGTTTACACCAGCAATGTTATTCTCTATCGCTCTCGTTTCATTCTTCGTTGCAGGTGGTCTAACTGGGATACATTTAGCAAGTGCTGCTATTGATATACAGTTACATGATACTTATTTCGTTGTAGCTCACTTCCACTTGGTAATGGGATCTGCTTCTTTCTTTGGCATGATGGCAGGTGTATATCACTGGTTTCCTAAAATGTATGGACGTTTGATGGATGCTCGTTTGGGATATATTCACTTTTGGCTTACGTTTGTAGGCGTTTACATGGTGTTTTTCCCGATGCATTACATCGGCATGGCAGGGTTCCCACGTCGTTATTACGCTTTCTCTTCTGTAGATATGTTTAATGACTTCGTTGACCTGAATGCGTTCATCAGTATTGCAGCTATTTTCACATTTTCAGCACAGTTAATTTTTGCATTCAACTTTTTCTACTCCATGTATCGCGGTCGTAGAGCAGGTAAGAATCCATGGCGTTCAAACACGCTGGAGTGGACTACCCCAGAAAATCCAGGACATGGTAACTGGTCAGGTGATCTTCCTACGGTACATCGCTGGCCTTACGATTACAGTAAGCCTGGTGCGGAGCAAGATTTCATTCCTCAGAACGTGCCATATTCAGAAACGCCTGAGTCTAACTTGGAATATGAAAAGGAGCTAGCAAAGCAGGAACAAAGTGCAAAAGCTGAGGCTAAAAGTTGATTCTAAGTTTATAATTTAAGTTCTTTGAAAGGATTGATCTTATGCAAGAGACCAATCCTTTCTTTTTGTGCCTATGGAAGTCCTAAAATCCTTATTCAACGACTACTTTGCAAATCGGTATATCACACTGAGCGAAGAGCAATTCGAGGAACTAGTGCTATACTCGCCCCCACTTATGGTAGTAGCCTGCGATGATGTACTGGACCGTGATGAACTTTTCTTCGTTGAGTACTTTTCTAAGTTTCTTGCACGTAACTTTTTTGACTCTGAAAGCCAGCAAGAGCAGCAAGATAAACTTCGAGGTACTTTTGAATCCGAAATGAGGTTTTTATTAAATAATATAAGTAGTTGGGAGGATAAGTTCTTACGCGGAGCAAAGGTACTAACTCAGGAAAACGAGCACCTCAAAGGGCAAATATATGAGTTGCTGGAAATGTTTGCCGAGTCCTCGGATGGAATTTCGGAGCAAGAACAGCGTAAAATTGACTGGATCTGTATTGCATTAGATATTGACGCATGATGAGAAATCTGATGAGAGCTACTCGGCGTAATGTGTTTTTACAAAAACAGTCTTGTTTTCTACTTATTTTACTCTTCCTGGCCGCGTGCGGAGAGGTTCAAAATGAACAGCAGAGTGAAATAATGGGCACCGCCTCGTATCAAACGGATACACTTGAGATTCGTTATGCCAAAAACTTTATGATCTTACGTCATGCCGACCATATAGAAATTCAAGTTTTTAACCCTTACCCTAGCAGTACCGATACACTGAAATACCTGCTTTCTCGTAATTCAGAGAGTTCGCCTAGTGGGGCGTTTGTCGTACCCATTCAGCGAGCTGTTGTTTTTTCTGCGCCACACTTCGGGTTGCTGGAAAGGCTCAACCAGACAAACTCTATCGTTGCTATTTCAAACCAAAGTTACTTTGCAACGGAAACCGAATTTGAGCAGATAGGCGAGTTGGCGCAGAGTAGTCGTGAAGTACTGTTCAGTTTACGTCCCGATGTAGTCTTTTTAACTGCGATCTCAAAAGATGCCTATCAGAAGTGGTCTGCGGATGGTACCATATCGCTCCCGATCGTACACTGTTCAGAGTGGTTAGAGCGGACACCGTTGGGACGAGCCGAGTGGATTAAGGTTTTTGGCGCGTTCTATGGAAAGCTTGATGAGGCAGAACGCCTATTCTCAGAGATCGAAAGTAGGTATCTGGCCACACAGAAAAAGGTACTTCACCAGACCCCTGTAACCTGTTTTACAGGTTCGCCTTTCAAGGGTATTTGGTATATGGCACAGGGGAGTAGTTATATCACAAACTTATTAGAGGACGCAGGTGGACAGCATCTGTGGGCAGACGAGGAAGGTACAGGAAGTTTACCGCTAGACTTTGAGGTGGTCTTTGATCGTGCGAAGGACGGCGACTTTTGGGTAAATGCAAATTTTACCTCATTAGAGAATCTGCAAGCGCAAAACGTGAATTACGCTGCGTTTCGCTCTTTTGCAAAAGAAAATATTCTGATTAACACAAAGTGGCAAATTGGAGGTGTGAATGCGTATTGGACATATGGAATCGCGGAACCTGATGTGCTTTTGAAAGATTTAGCTACCTTTTTCCATCCTGATCCGTTCCCTGATTATGAACCCGTTTACTACCAACGCCTACATTGATGCGCGGAAAACTGCTAAACCATCTCGCTTTATTCTCGGTCGCACTCATATACGGTGCTACTTACAGCCTTATGAAGCCCGTCACCGAATATATTCCGCCTATGGGGCTGGTGCTGTTCCGCATTGTTGGGGCAACTATATTACTCACAGTTTTCCATTGGCTTTACATACGAGAGAAGGTTGAGCGTAAAGATTTTGGGAGGATATTTCTTGTACACTCTTCGGGATTTTTTTAAATCAGGTGCTATTTGTGAATGGGCTTTCGATTACACAACCCATCAACGGGGCAGTCATTATGATTCCTACACCTGTCATGGTATTGATTGCCTC
>CAZNAK010000305.1:0-1090 GCA_964570645.1 uncultured Cytophagales bacterium
GTGTAGGCAGAGTGTTGCTGCTGACGATGAAATTCCATAAAATCCAGTATGCTAGGACGTGCCAAAGGCAGTTTTCGTGATTCCAGAAATTTGTATAATTCATCTAATGCTTTCGCGTAAGTTTCTTTGCTATTAGGACGAAGTTGTGCCTCAGAGAGAAACCGCAGGACAGTCGGGTGACCGCTAAATTTTGGCACCTCATCCCGATAAACGTGAACGAGTTCAGTCTGGCTGGCAAATTTTAAAAATTTTTTGATCGCTGACTGATAAGACGGGTTTCTGTGTGCAACGAAAAGTTCGGCACTGACAGCGTTTATCGAATAAGCATTTTCGAGCAAAAACTCTAGGTACTGCCGTGCTATCCGAACATAGTTATTCGGTCGGGGAAGCCAATGTGTATAATATGAGAGGGCTTCGTTGAGTCCAAGCGATTGACCTTGAGAGCGAAGGATGGGTTTCATGGGTGTAAACAACTTTCTTCTTCGTAAAAATAAAGAAATAATCATTAGTGGAGGCCCAAAACTTGAAATCGCTCTTTTTAGATCACCCGAAAATCTCGTAGTTTGCACATCTCATGGCAGTCAGAATATTTGGAGTCCGACATCACGGAGTAGGCTCAGCCCGAAGTTTAATGAGCACTTTTGAACGGTGGCAGCCTGAGGCAGTACTCATCGAGGGTGCGCCCGAAGCCGATGCTTTCCTTGAACTTGCCGCACTGCCCGAAACCAAACCTCCCGTCGCACTGCTCGTCTATCAAAAAGATGCGCCGGGCATTTCGGCGTTTTTTCCCTTTGCCGATTTTTCCCCAGAGTGGCAGGCGATCAAATGGGCATTAGCGCATAACGCATCGGTTCGGATGATTGACCTTCCGCAAACAAATTGGTTGGCCATGCGAGCGGAGGAACGTGCAGAGCAGAAAAAGATACGTCACGACCCTATTGGATGGATTGCGCAAACGCAGGGCTTCATGGACAGTGAATTGTGGTGGGAGCAGCACATCGAGTATCGACATACCTCGGAAGAAGTTTTCTTGGCGATTTTAGAACTCATGCAAGCCCTGCGTGAGGAGTTTCCAGAAGCGGATCGCTTT
>CAZNAK010000305.1:1100-1599 GCA_964570645.1 uncultured Cytophagales bacterium
CGCTTTACTTTACGGCGCGAGGCAGCGATGCGAAAACAAATCCGAAAGGCACAAAAAGAAGGTTTTGAACGTATCGCGGTTGTCTGTGGCGCGTGGCATGCTCCCGCGCTTGTCCCCGAGACGTTTCCCACACACAAGGCAGATAACGAACTCCTTCGTGGGCTTCCCAAAGTTAAGACAGCCGTTAGTTGGACTCCTTGGAGTAACGAAAGGCTTAGTCGCATAGGCGGGTATGGGGCGGGTGTGCAGTCGCCTGCTTGGTACGAGATTCTTTGGCAATACGAAAAAACGGCGCCTCAGGTCTGGATGACAAGAGCAGCACGGCTTTTACGGGCCGAAAAGCTAGATGCCTCCACAGCGCAGGTTATCGACGGTGTTCGGCTGGCAAATACGCTGGCAAAACTCCGCGACCGCGAATTACCAGGGTTGGATGAACTGCTGGAAGCCGCACAGACGCTTTTGGCGGGTGGAAAAGACGCACCCCGAAAGCTCATTGAGC
>CAZNAK010000305.1:1609-3849 GCA_964570645.1 uncultured Cytophagales bacterium
CGGAAACCGTTTCGGTGAAGTGCCCTCCGACGCGCCGATTACACCCTTGCAGCGAGACTTCCGACGGCAAACGCGCTCGCTCCGTCTCAAACCCAGCGTGAGAGAAAAAACCGTCGAGTTAGACCTCCGTAAGGCACTGCATCTCCAAAAAAGCCAGTTTTTACATCGCCTGACGCTTTTAAGAATCGGCTGGGGCACACGACGGCGCATCGGAACGCAGCGTATGAGTTCGTTTCAGGAAATTTGGCGATTGCACTGGCAGCCCGAATACGAAGTCCTGTTAATTGAAGCCAACACTTGGGGAAATACCGTCGAGCAAGCCGCCACTGCCGCCGCCCTTCACGAAGCGACAAAATTGGATACTGTTGCCGATCTGAGTCTTCATCTTGGGCAGGTTATCCTTGCTGATCTCCCCACAGCAACGCAAGCACTGGCAAAGCGCATCGAGTCCGAAAGCGTGGACCAAGAAGCAGTCTGGCTGCTGATGGAGGTAGTTTTTCCGATTGCGGAAACGCTCACCTACAGCAATCTCCGAAAGACAGATACGACCTTACTCACCGACGTTTTGGGCGTTGTCCTAAAACGAATTTTTGTCGGGCTACCCGATGCCTGTGCCAACATTGATCACGATCTGGCGCAGGAGTACTACCAAACGTTCAAGCGGTTTTATCAGACGTTGATTTCGCTGCCTTCTGGGGTATTTTCAGGGAATTGGTCAAATGTCCTTGCTCAAATTGCTGACCGTGAGGATACACACGGCGTTTTTGCGGGGCGTGCCCGAAGGATGCTTTTGGATAAGCAGCACGTTTTGCCTGAGGTGATGCAGCAGTATTTGGGACAAGCCTTGAGTCCGAGCAATAAAGTTGTCTATGCGGGCGCGTGGTTAGAGGGCTTCCTAGACGGGGGGGCGAGTCTGCTGCGTTTCCAGACTGACCTCTGGCAGCTTCTGGATAACTGGTTGGCAGAGCTTGACGAACGCTATTTCATGGAAGTGCTTCCGATTTTACGTCGTACTTTCGCGCAGTTTCCCGAGGTAGAACGCCGTCGTTTGTTTACTTTAGCTACTTCAGGAAAAACACAGGAGGTAGTCCCCAGCCGCTTTTTTTTTGATGCCACACGTACCAAAGGGGTTGAGGCTTTGGTAGTCCGAGTTTTTGAAGTAGAGACACGCGTCTAGGTTTTGTAGATTCAAGTATTTTTTTGTTTTTTTTTGAAAAATCCCGCTTACTGTAAAAAAAACTGGACTAATGTTTATCCCACTAATTCGCGAATACCAGCGTAAAGTCAGCCGTATCAAAGGCTATGGCGAACGCAACGAAGGACAACGCCGCCGCCACTTCGCCAACCTGCTAGAAGCCTATTGCAGCCGCAAAAACCTGATTCTCCTCGAAGAGCTGAGCATGAAAAGCCGCTTCCGGAACATTATTTATCTGGATGGGACGGCAAAGGGCTTAAACCGCATGGACTGGGGCTACTGGGAGGCGAAGCCCCCGAAACTTCCTACCTAAACCTCCCATGTAAAACGTAAGGCTTCAGAAGAATCAAAGGCTTCTCTTCAATACCAATACGAAACTAAAAATTCTATTTGACTAAGTTAACGAATTTAATACAAACTTTGTCCCCAACCCATGAAAGCCCGCATCCATTACTTCACCCTCACCGATGCCCAGCGCAAAGAAGAAAAACTCAACTGGTTTCGGGCAGCCTGGGGCAAACGCCTGATGGACGTACACCTGAACTACGAAGAGGCTGCGCTTTATCCTTTGGAGCGTGTCGAAAAGGAGCTGAAAGTGAGCAAAGAAAACAAACCTCGCCTCAAACCCGACCGCGAAAAGGGGATTATCTATCTGGATCAGGTAACGGAGCTGCAAAGCATCCCCCTGGAAGCGTGGAACTACAAGCTCGGCAACCGTTCGGCATTAGACTGGATACTGAATCAATACAAGGAAAAGAAAATCCGTGATAAGATCGTGAGGGAAAAATTCAACACCTACCACTTCGCTGACTACAAAGAACAAGTGGTTGAACTTTTGCAGCGCATCTGTACAGTGAGTGTCAAAACGATGAAGGTGATAAATGAGATGTAAGTCACTGAGGGAGGCATAAAAATTATAAAAATTTCCAAAACTTTTGTAGGCTCAACTATAATTTTCAGGAAAGTACTACTGTTCGAGCCTTTCAAAGCCCCCATCCTAACCTCAATAGTGGAGATCCTGTATTACGTTACGCAAAAAGCAATA
>CAZNAK010000306.1:0-3828 GCA_964570645.1 uncultured Cytophagales bacterium
GGATCAAAAGAACAAAAACTTTTTAATAAATACGAAGTGTACTCCTCAATATTCGCTACGCAGATATTGTTTGATACTTTTATCAACTCTCTTTGGCAAATCTGAAAAATATCCGTACTTTTGCAATCCGTTTCAGCGCAAACGTGCTGACACAGGTATAGCACCGCTAAGTAATAGTTTTATTTTTGGTGCTGCAAAGTGTTAATTTTTAACGGATAATAAATCATGGCAGTAAAAAAACTGAAACCGACCACGCCAGGTCAGCGTTTCCGTTTGGCACCTGATTATTCGGAGCTAACTACAGATAAGCCCGAAAAGTCCCTGCTCGAACCGATCAAACGATCGGGCGGGCGTAATAACCAAGGTCGCCAGACTGTACGCTATCGCAGTGGAGGTCACCGACGCAAGTACCGCGTCATTGACTTTAAACGTCAAAAGCACAATGTAGCCGCAACGGTAAAGACGATCGAGTACGATCCGAACCGCACGGCATTTATCTCACTTCTCGAATACACCGACGGCGAAAAAACTTACATTATCTCGCCACAAGGGATTCAAGTAGGACAAACAGTGATGTCTGGAAAAGGCGTTGCCCCCGAAATCGGGAACTCCCTACCTATCGGAGAGATGCCCATTGGTACCATTATTCACAACGTAGAACTTCGCCCGGGCAAAGGCGCGGTGCTTGTTCGTAGTGCAGGTGGTTACGCGCAGCTCATCGCCCGCGAGGGGAAATACTCTACCATCAAGTTACCTTCGGGCGAAGTTCGTATGGTTCTTTCTACCTGTTATGCTACCGTGGGAACCATTTCAAACGGTTCACACATGAACGTAACACTTGGTAAGGCGGGACGTAAACGCTGGTTAGGTCGTCGTCCACGTACGCGCGGCGTAGCTATGAACCCAGTCGATCACCCGATGGGTGGTGGTGAAGGGCGCGCTTCGGGTGGGCACCCACGTTCTCGAAATGGCCTGTACGCCAAAGGTGGAAAGACACGTCCGCCTAAGAAATACTCTGATCGCATGATCGTCACTTCTCGTAAAGCTAAAAAGAAAAGAAAATAAGACATGGCTCGTTCACTTCGTAAAGGTCCTTACATTGACTATCGCCTCGAAAAGAAGGTGGCTGAGTTGTCGCTTTCTGGAAGAAAGACCGTCATTAAAACATGGTCTCGCCGTTCGATGATCTCTCCTGATTTTATCGGATACACATTCGCCGTTCACAACGGAAATAAATTTATCCCTGTGTACGTGACTGACAACATGGTCGGGCACAAACTTGGGGAGTTTGCTCCTACCCGCAACTTCCGCGGACACATCAAGAAAAAAGATAAGAAACGATAAGAAATGGAAGCAGTTGCTAAACTCCGAAACACACGCATCGCACCGCGTAAGATGCGCCTCATCGTGGATTTGATTCGCGGAAAACTGGTAGGTGATGCCTTGAACATCCTTCGATTTAATACGAAGAAGGGCGCGCCTTACCTCGAAAAGCTGGTACTCTCTGCGGTAGCGAACTGGGAAAATAAAAACCCTGATCTTGCTGATCGTATCGCTGACCTCTACATTAAAGAGATTTTTGTGGACGGCGGACGCATCATTAAACGTATCCAGCCTGCCCCGCAGGGTCGTGCACACCGTATTAATAAGCGGACAAATCATGTGACCGTTGTAGTTGACCTTATTGAGTACGATGAGGACGATTTTGAGGATGAAACGCTCGAAATGGCGGAAGATGTCCTTGATGCAACGACGGAACAACTTGCCGAAACCGAAGCGGCACAAACCGAAACCGAAGAAGAAAAAAATTAAACTATGGGACAGAAAGTAAACCCTGTCGGATTACGCCTCGGAATCGTCAAAGGTTGGGACTCCAACTGGTATGGAGGCAAGGATTTTTCCGACAAACTCATTGAAGACGAAAAAATTCGCAATTATGTCATGGCGCGTATTCCGCGTGGTGGCATCTCTAAGATCATTATTGAGCGCACCCTTAAGCGCATTACCTTGACTGTACACACAGCCCGCCCGGGTGTTGTGATTGGTAAAGGTGGCTCTGAGGTAGATCGTATCAAAGAAGAGCTTAAAAAACTCACGAAAAAGGACATTCAGATCAATATTTATGAGATCAAACGTCCTGAGTTAGACGCTCAGTTGGTCGCCGACTCTATCGCTCAACAACTTGAAGGTCGTATGTCTCACCGTCGTGCCATGAAGCAGGCACTTAGTAACACCATGCGTGTAGGTGCACAGGGCATCAAGATTAAGGCATCAGGTCGTCTGGGTGGTTCAGAGATGGCGCGTGTCGAGATGTACAAAGAAGGGCGTATTCCGCTCCATACACTTCGTGCAGATATTGACTACGCCCTTGGAGAGGCAAACACGATTTATGGAAAAATTGGTGTGAAAGTATGGATTTTCAAAGGTGAAATCTATGGTAAAGTAGATCTTTCGCCAAGCCAAGACACTGGCCGTAAGCGCGGCGGTGGCGGAAATGATCGTGGTGGTCGCCGTGATGGTCGTCGCGGTGGTCGTGATCGTCGATAGATATAACCAGAGGCTTTAAATCTCTGAAAATTATAAAAGCCCTTCAGGAATAATCTTGGAAGGCTTTTTTGCTGTAATTACGAAAAATAGAGACAAAAAACAGCTCCAGTAAATGTAACCTGATAGAACCATATGTATTTTTGATCAAAACGAACTACGCTTTTATGTCTGACAAACTAATTTCTGGCTTCTCGAAGCTCTCCAAAGCTGAAAAACTTCAGTGGGTAGCACAAACTTTTTCATCGGATGCAGCAGGTTTTGTACGCGACTTTAAGGAACACCTTCATGCTGATCCCAAAATTCAGGAGCTTTACGATGAGTTTAGCGAGAACACGCTGACAAACTTCTACATGCCTTACGGTGTCATTCCAAACGTTAAGATCAACGATGACATCTACTGTGTTCCTATGGTTATCGAGGAAAGCTCAGTGGTCGCTGCGGCAGCGAAATCTGCAAAGTTTTGGCTTTCACGGGGAGGTTTTCGTGCTCGAGTGATGTCGATGATAAAGGTGGGGCAGGTACACTTTCTGTGGGAAGGAAAGCCAGCGATTTTACTTCCAAAGTTTGACGACCTTAAAGCGAAACTCATTGCGGAAACCAACGATATTACGGCAAATATGCGGAAGCGTGGGGGCGGAATTTTGGATATTGAATGGGTGGACATGACGCACATTGAAGCCAATTACTATCAGCTAAAAGCTACTTTTGATACCTGTGACTCTATGGGGGCCAACTTTATGAACTCGTGTTTGGAGTCCTTTGCCCGAACATTACAAGATTGGTTGCGTGAGCAGGTGAACTTCCCCGAAAAGGCACAACGCGCGACGGTAGTCATGAGTATTTTGTCCAATTTCACACCCGAGTGCCTTGTACGCGCTGAGGTAACTTGCCCGATTGAAGATCTGGGTGAGGTAGAAAAAGGAATTTCGGCGGCGCTTTTTGCTTTTAAGTTCAAACAAGCCGTCACGATTGCCAGAAACGATCCCCATCGGGCTACCACACACAATAAAGGTATCTTTAACGGTATTGACGCGGTCATTTTAGCAACAGGTAATGACTTTCGTGCCGTAGAAGCCTGCGGTCATACTTACGCAGCACGAGATGGTCAATACCGAAGCCTATCGCATTGCACGACCGAAGATGGTATATTTCGTTTTTGGATTGATGTGCCCATGGCTGTCGGAACGGTAGGTGGCTTAACCAATTTACACCCCCTTGTTAAGCGTTCTCTAGAATTACTTAACCACCCTAATGCAGCGCGTTTGATGGAAATTACTGCTG
>CAZNAK010000307.1:0-3820 GCA_964570645.1 uncultured Cytophagales bacterium
GCCCGTACAGCCGAGTGGATGTCCGAGGGCAATCGCGCCCCCGTTTACGTTAACGATCTCTGGGTTAATTCCCAACTCACGAACAACCGCCAAACCTTGTGCGGCAAAAGCTTCGTTAAGCTCAATCTGGTCGATGTCGTCGAGTTTTAAACCTGCTTGCTTGAGTGCTTTCGGCACAGCAGCCACGGGGCCGATACCCATGATACGCGGCTCTACGCCCATTGCCGTGTAGGAACGCAAACGCGCAATCGGCTCAAGGTTCAACTCTTTCACCATCTTTTCAGAGACGACCATCACGAAAGCTGCGCCGTCTGAGGTCTGCGAAGAGTTACCCGCCGTAACGCTTCCCCCTTGCGCGAACACAGGACGGAGTTTTGCCAATGCCTCTACCGAAGTACCTTTACGCGGACCTTCGTCCGTATCGACGACAAACTTCTTTGACTTCATCTTTTCTTCCTCTGAGTCGTAGTAGTTTTCTTCTACTTCTACGGGAACGATCTGGTCTTTAAAATAGCCTTTTTCAATCGCGTTAAGTGCTTTCATGTGCGACTGGTAGGCAAACTCATCCTGATCCTCACGCGAAATATTGAAATCTTTAGCCACCTGCTCGGCAGTAACGCCCATGCTGAGGTAGTAGTCAGGGTGCGCTGTAGAGATTTTGTAGTTCAAATCTACTTTGTAACCCATCATTGGCACCATTGACATCGTTTCTGCGCCTCCTGCGATGATACATTCTGCGTTTCCAGCATGTACACGCGAAGCTGCCAAAGCGATTGCCTCCAAACCAGAACCACAGTAACGGTTCAAAAGCATTCCTGGCACTTCAATCGGAAGAGAGAGCAATGAGATCATACGCCCCATCTGCATTCCTTGCGCGCCCTCAGGAATAGCACAGCCTACGATAAGATCATCAATTTGCTTTGGGTCAAGGTTAGAAATATCTTTGACCAAATGCTTGATTACTTCGGCTCCGAGGTCATCGGAACGTTTATTTTTGAATCCGCCCTTTTTGGCTTTACCTACGGCGGTGCGGTATCCCGCTACGATATATGCGTCCATAATTGACTTTTTTGTTTGTTTTTTTAAATTTGATCTTGATGATTCTCAATCATCATTTTAATCGTATTGACAAAATGTTGAACTTTGGGCAGTAAGGATATCACTAACTCTTCGCTCATATCAATCATATCTTCGTAGTCGCTGTGATGGCGATACGTAAAAAGTTGATTGTAAAGTGTTAGCTGTTCCGTACTTACTGAAGCGGAAACAGAAAACTCCCGATTAAAAAGTGTTTTTACACCTGAGTGTGATTTTAGTGAAAAGTCTAGCTGCGAAAGCAACGCTAACACGGCATGATAGCAAGCATAGTACAAACGATTTGAAGCACTATTCCAGCTTTTTGAGTTGATGAGGATTTCTGCGTCGTGCAAAACTTCCTCGGCACGCGCCAAGCGGTAATGAATCAAATCTTCTTTCGAGTAACTCATAATTTCTATGCCATCACGCTGAACTTCCTGATAAAAAGGCGTTTGCTGACGACGGTTCCATTCCTCGAACGAATGGACGACCAGACTTATCCCTTTGCCGTAGAGCAGTTCAACTTCTTGAAACACTTTATTAATAATTTCCTGCTCAGAGGCTAGATTGTTTTCGGATATGAGCACCAAAAAGTCCCAGTCTGAGTCTGGACGCGCATCATCCCGTGCCCGAGAGCCAAAGAGAATCACTTTAGCTTCTGGACTTACCTTTTGCGCCGTTTCCAGAACGGCTAGATTTAAGGCTCGTGGCGATATGTGCGTTAAAGTTTCCATTTCTACTTAAACCCTAAGGATTTTGAAAACCCTTAGGGTTTGTCGGGCCTAGTTTCGCAATGGTTTATTCTTGAATAAGATACTATGGATACGCTCTACCGTTTTTGGCTCGCCCGTAAGCGATAAGAACGCCTCACGCTCCAAATCAAGGAGGTATTGCTCCGATACGTGACTTGCACCAGAAAGCTCTCCACCCGACATTACGTGTGCTACTTTTCCAGCAATCAGTTGGTCATGATCCGAGATATAGTTTCCATAACGGAAGCCTGTCACCCCTGCCAAGAACGAAGCATAGGCGGATTTACCCAATACTTTGATGTCTTTACGTGGCGTTGGCTGCGTGTAGCCCGCATCAGCCAAGTCGATAGCGGCTTGTTTTGCGTCAGCAAGCAAACGTGAACGGTTCAACGTAAAGGCATCCGTATCTTTGAGGAGGTTCATCTCCTGTGCTTCGTGCGCCGAAGTTGCCACTTTTGCCATTGCAATGTTCAAAAACGCCTCCTGCAAACGGTTAAACTCCGTATCTTCTTTCACGAAAGTATCCGCCGTACGCATCGTCAGTTCTTTTGTACCGCCACCTGCTGGGATTACCCCAACGCCAACTTCGACTAAACCAACATACGATTCCGTGTGCGCCTGTACGTGATCTACGTGCATGAGCGTTTCGCAACCACCACCAAGAGCCAAGCCAGAAGGTGCAGCGACGGTAGGAATGGCAGAGTAACGCAAACGCATAATCGTATTCTGGAACTGCGCGATCATCATGTTGATCTCATCGAACTCCTGCTCCATGGCGTACATATAAACCATCAGAAGGTTTGCCCCTGCCGAGAACTGTGGCGACTCATTTCCGATCACGAGACCACGATAGTCTTTTTCTGCTAGGTCAATCGCTGTGTTGAGTCCTTCAATGATCTCAGGTCCCATCGCATTCATTTTGGTACGATACTCAACACCTAAAATGCCGTCGCCAAGGTCGAAAATGGTTGAGCCGTCGTTGCTCCAAACTACGTTATTGCCGCGCAAGGCATCCAACAAGATAAACTCTTCCGTACCCGGAACGGTTTTGTACGACTTGCTCGGGATGTCATAATACATCTTTTTACCGTTCTCAAACTTGTAGAATGACTCCGCCCCACTTTTGAGCATCTCATACACCCACGCCGCAGGCTTGAAGTCCATTTCTTCCATTTTGGCAAGCGTCTCTTTCACGCCCAATACGTCCCACATCTCGAACAAACCGATGTCGCGGGCAAAACCTGCCTTAATTCCTTGGTCGATACGGAATAACTCGTCCGCAATTTCAGGGATACGGTACGTCACGTAACGGAATACGTCAAAAAATGTCGCGCGAAGGAACTCACCGACTTTTGTATCATCCGCAAAAAGCTTGGGCAAACGCTCCTTTAACGGCTCGTCTTTCACCTCACCAATGATGTCAAACTTCACCTTTGGCTTCGGCTGATACTCGAAGGTTTCGAGGTTGAGCTCAAGGATTTCTTTTTTACCCTCAGCGTTACGTGTTTTTTTGTAGTAGCCCTGCTTTGTTTTGTCTCCGAGCCAACCGTTTTCTTCCATTTTAGAAAGAATTTTAGGCAGCTTGAAGGTCTCACGGCTTTCGTCCTCAGGGAGGTTCTCATACAAGCCGTTCGCTACTTTGATCGACGTGTCAATACCGACAACGTCCAAAGTACGGAAAGTCGCAGATTTTGCGTTTCCGACGAGCGTACCCGAGATTTTATCAACCTCTGTTACGCCCAAACCCATTTTCTCGACGGCGTGCATCGTAGAAACAAGCGAGTAAACCCCTACGCGGTTGGCGATAAAGGCGGGTGTATCTTTACACAAAACGGTCTCTTTACCGAGGTAGAGGTCGCCATAGTGCATCAAAAAGTCCACTACCGCAGGATCGGTAGTTGGTGCAGGGATGATTTCGAGAAGACGAAGGTAACGTGGGGGGTTAAAAAAGTGCATCCCACAGAAGTTCTTCTGGAAATCCTCAGAGCGCC
>CAZNAK010000308.1:0-1752 GCA_964570645.1 uncultured Cytophagales bacterium
GCCGCAGTAGAGTCCGCCGCAGCCGCTTGTGTTGTGCTGGTGTCTTGTGGAGTACTTTGTGTGGGGTTTTGCCGTGACTTCTTGATTTCTCCTGCGGGAAGGGTGGAAGTTGCGGATCGAGAAATTGTTTTTTGTGCCTTTGCGCCAAAAGCAAAACCTATACTCACCAAGAAAATAAAAAATAGCCGAAGTCGCATTGCGGCAAAAATACGCGCTTGTTTGAGGAAAGGAAGATAATTAACGGTCTTTTTGTCCCAAAAACGAATAAAAATCATATCTTCCTACCAAGAACTTCAATTTACTCAACTTTATGGGAAGCTTACAAGTACGCTTAGCCAGGAATCACAATGAGCTAAACGCCTACACCCGCCGCCTTCTTCGTGATGTGCAGGCACTCAAACGAATGCTTGACGAAGACCTCTTTGAGACCGAGACGATCAAAATAGGGGCAGAACAAGAGGTCTGCCTTGTGGACGATCATGGTAAACCCGCCCCTATCGCGATGGAACTGCTCGAACGCTTAAACCATCCCAATTTTACCACCGAAATTGCACAGTTTAATGTAGAGGCAAACCTTAACCCGTTGCCCTTTACAGGATCGTGTTTCTCGCAGATGGAGGGCGACCTGAATGAGCTTTTGAGTAAGCTTCGTGTTGCCCTCAACGAAGTCGGTAATGACTACGTCTTGACGGGCATTCTGCCGACAATCCGTAAATTTGACCTAGTAAAAGATAACCTCACACCCTTGGATCGCTATCACGCGCTCCTTGAGTCCCTGAGGAAGCTACGAGGCAAAGAACATGAACTACGCATAGAGGGGCTAGACGAGTTGAACGTCCTGCACGACTCGGCATTACTCGAAGCTTGTAATACGAGCTTTCAGGTACACTTACAGGTCAAACCCCACGAGTTTGTCCAAAAATATAATGTTGCCCTAGCGATTGCCGCCCCCGTGATGGCAATCTGTAGTAACTCGCCTATGCTTTTTGGTAAACGCCTTTGGAGCGAGACCCGTATTGCCTTATTTCGGCAGTCCGTAGATACCCGAGTCGCTTCCGAGCATATCCGTGAGCGCAGCCCCCGCGTAACCTTTGGAAGTAACTGGCTCGAAAACTCCATTCTTGACCTTTACCGCGAGGACATCATGCGATTTCGCGTTCTTCTGATGGCAGATGACGACGAAGACGCACTTGCCTGCCTTAACAACGGCCAGATCCCACGTTTGTCGGCCTTAAATATTCACAACTCAACGGTATATCGCTGGAATCGGGCCTGCTACGGACAGGGAAAAGGCGAGAAGCCACACCTAAGGATTGAAAACCGCATTTTGCCCGCAGGTCCTACGGTCTTGGATGAGATGGCAAACGCTGCCTTTTGGATTGGACTAATGAACGGATTTGAAGATCAGTATCCAGACATTACGAAAGTGATGGACTTTGATGACGCAAAATCAAACTTTCACCAAGCCGCACGTAGTGGGCTGGGGGGATCTTTTGTCTGGACAGAAGGACGAAGCCTAAAAGATACTGAACTCATTGAAAAAGAACTGATCCCACTAGCACGGCACGGCCTCGAAAAAGCGGGCGTGGATAAAGAAGATATCGACCGTTACATCGGCACGATTGAGATGCGGAATCAGTATCGCTGTACCGGATCGCGCTGGATTCTTTCTTCTTACTCTAAGCTCATCAAAAATAATAGCCGTGAGGAAGTTACCGTAGCCCTCACCGCTTCTATGATGAAGCACCAGCG
>CAZNAK010000308.1:1762-3036 GCA_964570645.1 uncultured Cytophagales bacterium
TAATCAGCCCGTCCATACTTGGGACTTGGCCAGTACAGCCGACATTGATGAGTGGGAACCCTCTTCATTGATGGTAGAGGAGTTTATGGATACGGATTTGATCACCGTAAACGAAGAGGATGTACCCGACCTTGCTTCCGATATTATGGAGTGGCAACGCTTTCGCTACCTGCCCGTCGAAAATGCAGAAGGGAAATTTGTAGGACTACTTTCTTCAAGAACTTTACTTCGGTACTACACCAACCTCCACCTCAATCATGACGAGGCAAAGCTCTGTCAGGTTAAAGATTTGATGATTAGTGATCCGATCACAACACATCCTGAGGCAAACATCACGGAGGTAATGGAAACGATGAGTGAGCACAAAATTGGCTGTATTCCTGTGATCGTAAAAGGCGAACTAGCTGGTGTGATTACAGAGGCCAACTATCTGACCATCACGGCGAGTCTGTTAAAGCGGATTGCCGAAAAACGTAAGCAAAAACTGAATAAAAAACTAACAGAATAGATATACTTTATTACGATAGCTTTTTAGCCTCTCCCCCAACCCTTCTCCAAAAGGGCTACCGTCAAGACACAAGTCCTTTCGTTGTATATTAGCTTTGCGCACTAAATTTACGATTATGAAGCTAGATCCTCGCTTAGAGAAACGTTTTTTGCTTTTTCTTACTAAATTAATGCGAGTTATTTGCCAGTTTCTATGAAAAGTACAATTCCTTTCTCCTGTACTTCTTTCTGAGAAAAGCGTTTAATTTGGGGGAAATGATCGAAATAAGAATAGGCAATAAGCGCAGTGAGGACATTCCCGGCCATTCCCTTCTGACTTCGATGTCGGGTGTGGTCTAGGTCACAAGAAAAAGTAAGCAAGCCAAAGACGGTTTCAATGAATGCACGTCTTTTCAGATAATGCTTTTCCCTTTTTGAGAGCTTCAAAGGCTTCATATTTTTCCTCACTTTAGTAATCAATTTCACGCCCTGTTCTGCCAACCAGTTTTTGAATCGCATCAGGTAGCCTTTGTCGCCGAACACGGTACCACTAAACTCCTTAAACAAGGTTGTAAGAATGATTTCGTTGTTATCCGAGACCTTACCTCCTGAAATCATGAAACGGCATAAAGCTCCTCTGGCATTAACAATTAAATGTAGCTTACACCCATAAAACCAGCCTGTTGAGGTCTTCCCTTTGCTTGCCAAACCCTGCATCGTCTTGTGTTGCTTTTCCCGTTTCAGGTGGCAACTTTCTAATTTTTTACTGTCTACAAAGTTTGCCTCTG
>CAZNAK010000308.1:3046-3811 GCA_964570645.1 uncultured Cytophagales bacterium
GCAGACGAGTCATCCACAGAAAAGCAAAAAGTTCGAGTAAATAGTCATTTTTGAGCTTCACAAAATGTGCGTAGCAGGGGAGATCAGGAAAGTCAGTCTTTAAGTACCTTTCAACAAGTTTTATATAGTAACTCTTGAAGCAGCCCATACGGCTATGATGGTAAGGGTCAGAATTTCCGAAGCGTTCAACTTGCTATTCGGACGGTTGGACTCCCCCAGTATGTGTTTGGGATAACGTGCCTGAAAATCTATCATAAAATTATCTACATCGTAAAAAATTTCGATTAACTTATCGGCTGTGAGTGTTAGCATAAGGCATTCAATCTTGGAATTGTGCAATTCAAAGATAGACCTTTTTGTTTAATACTCACTTTTTAGTTGTAAGCAGCTGTAAAAACAGGTGATTATCAAATTATTCGCGTTACTTTAGTTTCGGTGAAAAGATGCCCTAACTCATCGGCAAAAATGATCTTAACGATCTCATGGTGTAGATATTCTTCATCGTAAGGGTCTTCATAACGCAAAATGAAAGTATCAATATCTATGCCCCAATCCTTTCCATTTCTGCGAAGTGAATATACCTTTTTGTCATTAGAACTAACGACTCTAATCTCTAAAAAGGTATTTTGCGCCTTTGCAGGTGTTCTAGCGAAGCGACACCCACAAATATAAGGGTAACAGTTGAGTCGCCCTCCGTTTCACTACGGAAGACCAACAACGACCACATTCTGCAAAAATAAACCACAGCGCTGCAACGTGCGTAAA
>CAZNAK010000309.1:0-3805 GCA_964570645.1 uncultured Cytophagales bacterium
TCTCATCGTCCGAATTAGCTTTATTGAGGACGCGCCGCCCGCTGATGACCTCAATTTTTCCTGTACCTAAGCCCGTAAGTTTGCTCATAAATTCTTTGAGTTCGCCTGCACCTTCGCTGCCACCTGCCGTTGCGGAAGTAGCGGCAAAGCGTACCTCATCGGGGCGTTTTCCGAAAGCGTCCAGCACTCGCCGAATCAAAAGCGCCATTTCGGTTGCCGTAGAGCCAGTCAGCGTGTGGGCTTCGTCCAGCAGAATCCAGCGGAGGGACTGGTTTTGGCGCGAAGTCTCCAAAATGCTTGCATCTTTGTTCCTGACCAAGATGTACTCCAGCATAGTGGGGTTTGTAAAAAGTACCTGCGGAAGTGTGTGTTTGTCTCGGATTTGTGAGCGAGCGATCAACTCAGGCAAGCCCTGCTTTTTGTCAGTATCTTTAGCCGTCTCCGGCGTATTTCCGTTATAGACCGCATAGCGCAGACCGTTGAGCGCACGTACCCAAGCATCTACGCGCTTTTTCTGGCTACCGATCAGGGCGTTGAGCGGATAGAGAAAAATCGCACTGATGCCGTCTTGATTCGCACGGTGTTGGTGTAAATCCTGCAAAACAGGGAGCATAAAACACTCGGTTTTTCCCGAACCCGTGCCCGTCGTTACGACGATGGATTTTTCATCTTTCAGCAGGGCATTCCAACTTTTTAGCTGGTGCTCGTAGGGCTTTCGGTCGGCGGGGAATCGTAGGTCATCGTTTTTTACACTATCAAGTCCTCGGATAAGCTCGGGAGAAAATAGGTCTGTCAGTTCGTCGAATCGCCGCTTGTTTTGGTTCACCTCCCACGGAAAAGCCGTTTGAAAAACGGGGGGTGCCAGCAGCCGCTCGTCCTTTTGGAAAAGTTCTTTTAGGTACGCCTGCATCGGACCATCGCCGGTTGCCCAAAGGGAAAGGATCGCGTCGTAGAGGCGTTTTTCGGTATTCTGATAAAAGGCTTGGAAGTTCATGATCGTATGATTTTGGATTTACTAGTTTTGAAGTTTGTAAAGACAGAAAAGCAAGGCCTTTGCGTACCACTCTGGAGCCAGCCATTTGGCATAGCGAATGTTACGGCGGATTTGTTCGGCATCCCCATGATCCCAGAGATTATGACTGTTTTCTCTCAGGCTTAGAGCAACGGCTAAGGGGGCTTTAAAAAAGATTTTGTAGCGAAAATTACTTTTATCCACAGGCAAAATATCCTTGTATTTTTCTGGGATTTTAGGTGTGTTTGTGGGAAGCTCTCCCAAAACCCGATCTCCTAGCGGACTTAAGAGTTTAATCATGTCCTGACGCGGACTAAAGCCACTAAAAGCCAACGGTTTTCCTTGCAAAACCACCTCCGCAAGCTCCTCAAACTCCTTTTTAGGCTCACTGTCTTGGAGCACTTTTCTGACTTGCTTTTCCACAAGTTGCGCCGTTTCATTGTCGTAGGTCTCTTTTATCCAACTTTTTGCCTCATCCCAATGCGTTTTACCTACCCAATGGAAGTAAAACCCGAGTTCGTCTTGCATACGCGGACAGACCTGATAGAGAAGGTGTTTGGAATTTTTAGTATCAGTATTCGTCGCCAAAAAACAAAATAACTTGGCTGCCGTTTCGGGGTGGCTGGCTGCCGCACGGAACACATCGAAGGCAGCAAAGGGCATATCTAAAGTCTCGCAAATATGAAAGTATTTGAGCAGCCGCTGCCAGTATTTATTTCCCGTATCGCCCAAAAGTAAATGCTTTTGCGTTCGTTTTAGGCGGTCTTCTTTGGATTCGTAAGAATTATCCTGACGGCGTGTAACGAAGGTGGGAAGTAAACTTAGCCTATCGTCTTCGTTGGCAGCAGTCGTTATGATAAAGTTTTTCAGATGAAAGGGTGTTTCTTCGGGCAATGTGTACGAACCCTTTTGTGCCTCAGACTCACGGAGCGGGATGGCTTCAATATGTTCTGGGTCGCAGTCTAGTGGAATGGCTACGAGCGGCAAACCGATCCGGGCTACCTCGTGATTTTCGGGACGTACCACAAAGGCATTTCCCTCACCTTCGTAAGCCAGCGTCTGGTTGAAGTTTTTGACCGTATAGGTGGCTAGTTTTTTATCGTGGCGTTCATCGCTTGGGTGGTTTTCGCATAATACCAACTTGACAGTAGTTTCCCGTCCCATCACATCCGAAATACGAAACAGCTCCTCAACCAACTCGCGGTACTTACGAAGCGGCGAACCGCCCGGTTTTACTACTTTACGAACTTTGATTTGATCATTTCTGGTGTTGGATAATTTAACACTGTAAGAAGGATCGTGTTTCGCCTGCTTACTCACACGCGGCGTTTGGAGGGTGTAGCCTTTGGCATCAAAATCACTGAGTAAAAGGGTGTCTTTTTCAGGATCAAGGACATTACCTTCGTTGTCCAAAATCCGAACTCCTTTAAAGGGTAAGTTAAGCTCTAGCTGGAGTCCTCGGGCTTGATCGGGACGGCTAAGAGAGGCTTTCAGACGCAGGGGTGATTTTCGGGGATCGTTAAGTGCAACGCGGGTAAATTCCTCTTGCCGCTCAATGTGCAGTAGTTCGTCGGGTTTGATAAAAAGATGCAAGCGATCCTCTCCCGACAAACGAATTTGCGCTTCTTCGGGGCTTCTGGAGCTGGAAGTTAGGAACGAGTCGCCAACATTGAAAAACACGCCCGTTTCTTCGCTGCCATTATACTCAATTTTGTACTCCATGCAGCCGAGGTCAAGGTTGTGCTTATCCCATTTTTTCCACGCAGGACTTCGATGAGGGCGAAGAGATTGGCTACGTGGCCTTTGCTTTTCGCCTTCGGAGTCGAGTACCGCAATTTTGGGAAGTTCACCTTGCACAACGGGCATGTTGGCTTTGTATAGCCATTCGGGCTTGTTTTCGGTCAGAAACCAATCAAATTCAGGCTTTCCCGTCTGAAATTTTAGCTCTTCGTCAGCATTTTGTAGCGTGAGCGAACCCTCAAAAGCATACCAATTTAGTCTCTGCCCATATAGGTCGATGGTTTTAGCAGTCTGGGTTTCGCTTTGCCAGCTTTCGGGAGCCAAAACGGCGGCGTGCTCTTGCCCGCAAGAGCGTACTTTACGTAAGTGTCAGAGGTGATCGTCTCCGCCGGGTGTCCAGAGTGTGGGCTGTTCTAAGTCGGGATAGTCCGCCGTGAGGCTGGATGTGAGCGGGTACTCGTGCTCCTCGTCGTCAGAAAGAAAAAAGATATTTGGTTTTACGGGTTCACCGTCCCAGTTAGCAGCTTCGGGGTCTTCATCTGCCCAAAAGTGGTCGCCCCGGCGCTCAAAGCGGGTAACGTAGGCTTCCCCAACAAAGAGGTGGTAGAACCGCTGAAGGTTTTCCTCTCTTTTCAGTCCGAGTAGTTCTTTAAACTCATCCTCCGGGACTTTCCGGCTGAACTCCGTAAAGATGAGTTGAACTTTTTCTGCCTCAATGTCAAGTTGCCAGCGTAGCTTGAACTGCTTCCGCCTACTGACTGAGCTTTTTTGTCGTTGCTCTACTTCGGCTTTGTACTTACGGAGATCCGCCGCCAGACGACTACCCGTACCGTTGCTGCTTTTGGTCTGAAAGATGCGTTCGTACTTTTCATCTTCACCTTTCCAGATCGCATCAACTACCTCTAAGCAACTCGTATAAATATCTTGATTACGGCTCGACTTAGGGAGCAAGCTGGTGATGGCTGTATCATGCTCAAAGTCAAGAATAGACTCAGGGCGACGCTCAATGCTGTCAACTTAAGGAAAAAAAGCCGAACTTAGCGGCTTCACTCT
>CAZNAK010000310.1:0-1696 GCA_964570645.1 uncultured Cytophagales bacterium
ACTCGTCTCATTGACCCACCCGTTGATACATTGTCTTTGTTAGGGGCATTTAATGGCAGCCTGACCGTTCCCATTGCTGTTGCAGACGGTACAGAATTAGAATTGGTTGTCACGGTAACCGATACCGATGGGAACCAGCGTAGTGACAGTATTCCGATTATCGTAAGTTGCGACGACGAAATTCCAGTAATTGATTCCATACGTTTTGATGTCGATTTTAATCGTAGCAATACAGTGGTTTTGATTGAGTTGGATAGTTTTGCGGTCACCTCAATCGGCTTACGAGATAATCGTGGATTAGAAAACCTGTTCGTCTTCTTCAATCCGCTGGGGCAGGCAGTAGATACACTTTACAATATTCCACTCAATGGTGTCTCAGTGGCAGATTCTGCTTACATTGTGGGGCAAAATGGTGGTGAAGCTATTCGCTTTGAATTGCCTCCGGTGGCAGAGTTTGGAGACGTGTACCAGGCGGTCTTCGTGGTTACGGATACAGTCGGGAATCGCTCAGAAGCGGCTCTATTTACCGTAGAGGTGGCCAATGACGCAGCTCCGCGTATTACAGTAGCGGAGTTTGAAATAAACGATCGTTTAATTGAATCAGACAGCACTGATGGTACGGCTAATTCCCCGTTTTTGGTGCAGGAGTTCGACCAAATTGAGGTTTTGGGTAAGGTAGAGGACGATCGCTCTATCGAGAATGTTACAGTGCTTTGGGGCGAGGAGTCGTCACAAGCAAGCATTTTAGATTATACACCAGGCTTTATTTTAGCGGTTTTTGACTTCGATAATCCAGTTTTTGATCAAGACGAGATCTTTATCCCCGAGTCACCAACTGTGGGAGCAGTTTACAAACTCACGATTCGAGCAACAGATGATCGCGGGCAGACCTCCGAACGAAACATTCATTTTGAAATAGTACCCTAAGTAATAAAATGGCTAAACGATATTTTTCACCCGAGCAGGAAGCTCAACTTAT
Organism: uncultured Cytophagales bacterium; assembly: GCA_964570645.1. Taxonomy (GTDB): domain Bacteria; phylum Bacteroidota; class Bacteroidia; order Cytophagales; family Bernardetiaceae; genus DAISIL01. Next base: position 980 of record CAZNAK010000310.1, read on the forward strand.
TCAGGCAATCAAGGATGCGGAACATAATACCTCAGGTGAGGTGGTTTTACACATCGAAAACCGTTGTATGAAAGATGTTCTGGAACGTGCCTGGGAGTTATTCCAAGAACTCAACGTACAGCGCACCAAACGCAAAAATGGCGTTTTGATTTATGCGTCCTTTAATGATCGCAAACTTGCTATTCTTGCCGACGAGGGGATTACAGCCATGGTCGCTGACAACTTCTGGGATCAGATTAGGGCACAAATTATTTCGTATTTTCAAGACGGCGAGCTTACCGAAGGACTTGTCGAGGGCATTGGCTTAGTGGGAGACGCACTGACTACTTATTTTCCACGTCAAGAGGATACGATTAACGAACTTTCAGATATTATTTCTTTTGGAGAAGAGTAAACGACAACCAAACTATGCGATACCTTTTTTTACTCGTCATGCTTTGCGGCACGTATTTTACCCAAGCACAAACTGACAGTATTTTTTATCAAGGTACTTACGCGCAGCTCCAAAAAGAGGCACGCGAAAAGAACCTTCCGTATTTTATATACTGCTACATCATCGGTAGTGACGCGGACGAACAAATGAAGTTTTTGACTTTCACGCCTAATCTTATCGCCCAAACGAAGGGAAAGTACTTAAAACCCCTTCGCGTGCAAGCCTTTTCAATATTCGACGATTACATCGTCAAAAAGTATCAAATCGAAGAATATCCCGAGACC
>CAZNAK010000310.1:1706-3793 GCA_964570645.1 uncultured Cytophagales bacterium
ATTTTTACGGCGGAAGACTCGCTTGTAGAACGCATTCAAGGGATCATCCCCGAGGCAGAACTAATAAAAAAGTTACGCTCTCATACAGGGGCTTCGGGTAAGGCAGGCTCGATTGATGTCTTCAAAGAAAATCTTGATCCTCAGTTAGTTAATAAGTTACAACTAGCCTCAAGGACAGAAGGAATTTATAAATTTCAAGTCAACGATGCCGAAAAAAAATCGACGGAGGCAGTAGGTATCCAACTCGGCGTTTTCGGTGACTTTTATAACCTGACTCGTGCCGTTTATGACCTCGGACTAAAGGACAACGACAACATTTTAGTCTCTTTGCATCGGGCGGAGGAAAACGAAAAAATTTATCTACGCCTCGTCCTAGGACCATTCGATACCGTTGCCGATGGTGAACAGTACTTAGAGCAACTCCGCGTAGAGAAAGGACTATACGGATTTTTGATCGACCTCGAAAACTTTAAGCCACTTGAAGCCTTGACAGACGACTTCGGCGACTCACCCTTCGACGAAAATCCATTTGGTGATAATGGGAATTAGGTCTAATTTTTGGTAATTTTTAACTCTAATGTCGCGATTTTTTATACTTTGTATTGGTTTTTACACACTGGCTTGCAGTGTTCTGGCACAGGTCACGCTCAATGGTCGGGTCGTAGATGAAAAAAATCAGCCTGTAACCGCGATAGTGACGCTCAGTGACAATCGAACTATCAATACCGAGCCTGACGGAACATTTTCAGTAAAGATTACAGATTGGAATGAGTTAGATGAAATCAGTGCGTACAAAGAAAATTATCGGTTTCTGCGCCACGAGAGTAGTCGAAGTAAAAGTAGTATTACACTCTACATGAGCAGAAATACCTTCGAGGTCACGGGAAAGGTCTTGAACAGCGTAGGCGGTGCTGCACAAGGAGTTTCAGTGAGTCTGCCTGACTTCCCTAGCATAAAATCAGCAACGAGTAATCCTGACGGAATATTTAAGATAAACGTACCTAGTGGTACAAGACTAACGCGAGATACGAAGTTTAGCGTTAACGGAAGTCTTATTGCCAAAGAAGATATTGCCATAGCTAATAATCGTATTCGCCTCACCTTAGCAGGAAATCAGTCGCCTTACCCCGTCTATTTAGTTTACGTAACAGATACCGATAAACGTTCTATTGCCGAATTATCCTTGAAAATAGCAGGACGCACGTACAAATCAGACGATAAAGGGGTAATTCGGATGGCTGCCTATCATAATGTGAACAAGGACTCCGAGATTGAGCTTTCTGAGTGGGAAATCATAAACCGAAAATATGACCCTATCCCAGACGCGCTAAAACTGATGCTCGAGCCAACAGAACGTACCAACGAGCCTGCCATGCAAGAGAAAGAGAAGGAAAAGGAGGAGGAAAAAGGTATTTCTGCCTCCCTTGATGCGGTTGCCAAAGACCTCGAAAAAGAAGAAGTTGAACTGTCCCAGCGTCGCCAAAAGCTGATCAGAGAGATAGAAGAGCTTACGCAGGAGCTTGCCAAGTCGAGTGATAACCTGACCAGTACAGACCGTGCAAAGCTCGCCGACCAGCTTTATAATCTGGAGCGAGTTTTGGCGCAAGTCGATAACTCCTATGCAAGCAATCGGCAGAAAACCGATAGCCTGATGCGCATGATGAAAGACCTAATCATTGTGCAAAAGAAACAAATCGAACAAACGAGTGCAGAAAATAAAGGCATCAAAAAAGAACTTTTCAACGAAATTGAAGATAAGTTTGAAAAAGAGGAGGACTTTAATCGAAAGCTCTCCATTGCAGCAGGTATCATTGCTTTTATTCTGCTCATAGCAATAGCCGTTTTTATATTCATGGCACGTCTTCGTAAGCAAAAAAAGCAGCTCGAAGTACTTCACAATAGCCTTTCTGAGAGTACTCGGAAGTTAACCGATAATATGCGTTATGCCAAGAATATTCAGGATACGATTCATCCGACAGAGCAGGCGATGAGGGCTACCTTCTCGGACCACTTTGTATTATTCCGCTCACGAGACTTGGTTTCAGGTGATTTTTACTGGCTTTCTACTGAACTTGCGCCTTATCGCT
>CAZNAK010000311.1:0-3453 GCA_964570645.1 uncultured Cytophagales bacterium
GCTTAAGAGGAAGCCTACCCAACGAAATCGGGCAACTCCGATGGCTCAAAGCGTTGACCCTATCGCGAAACGGGTTTACGGGTGCCATACCCGAAAGCTGGAAAAACTTAACTTCATTGGAGATCATACGCCTAGAAAACAATCAATTAGACACGGGCTTGATGGCTGCTTTGAATCATTGGCGTACGATTAGGGAGGTTCATGCCATGAATAATCGTTTTCGTGGACGGCTTTCTGAGCTTCGGATGGACCTACCCAATTTGGAGGTACTAAATCTGTCCAATAACCAGTTGGTAGGCAGCTTTTCGGCAGTCTTTCGTTCGACACGGAAATTAGAATACCTCAACTTATCCAAAAATAAGTTTCAGGGTAAACTCAACCTTTTCTTGTTCACACAGCCTACTTTGGCGTACGTAAACTTATCCTACAATGCGTTTGAGGGCGAAATACCGCTCGAGTTTGTCAATCTATCACGTGCGCACACCATCGACCTCTCGCGCAACTTACTTTCGGGTAGTATAGAGGAAATCAACTTTGATGGGCTTGAGCGTCTCCAAAACCTTAATTTGAGTCATAATTTATTTGAGGGAAGTTTACCCCTTGCCATCAATCAGGCTACGGCACTTCGTTCTTTGAACTTTTCTAACAATAGCTTTGAGGAGGGACTGGAGTATTTACAAAACATGAGTAACCTAAGGGTTTTGGATCTAAGTCAAAATCTTTTTGAAGGGCGTATCCCCGAAACACTTGCCTCAAATTACAACCTAATTCAGCTATCCTTAGCAGGGAATGCCTTTGCGGGGAGTATTCCTTCTGCTTACACAGCTTTCCGCACTTTGACAAGCTTAGATCTATCTGATAATGAATTAGATACCGTCCATGTACTTTCTGAGATCACTTCACTACGGTCGCTTTACCTACAACATAATAACCTTCATCAAATACCCCTCTTCCCTGACTCTACCTTTAATTTAGCAAACCTTTGGGTTCAGGATAATCGCCTTGGGTTTGGTGACTTAGAAAAGAATAAAGATGCTGTCCAAAATTATCGCTATGCACCCCAACAAGCCCCTCAGACGCTGGGTGAGTGCATGATTTACACGCGCATTGGTGGCCAATTTACGCGATATCAGTGGTACAGGAATGGTGTTGCCCTGAGAGAGAATGCACGAGATTCGAGTTATACCGTATTGGATACGGGTACCTATTTTTGTGAGATGCGTAATGATAGCCTTCCTGACCTCGTTTTAACAAGTCAAACGGTCCGACCTGCTGAGGTAATGCCTCGGTTTGGCTTCAAAACAGGCGACACAACTTTTTGCGAGCCTTTTATCTTGCAGTTGGACGGGGGTAATGCGGATGTATTTGCTTGGAGTACAGGGGATAGCATTGCAGAAATCTCTGTAACCAAAGAAGGGACATACACCCTTTTTTCCCAGAAGGGGACATGTCAAAGTTCGGCAACTATACAGGTCATCTATCGAGGTGTCCGCAATAATAAGCTCGACTCACTTCGTCTAATCTGTCCTGGTGAACAGCCAGACTTAATTCAAGCGGGCTTTTCGGACTCTTTACATCAATATGAGTGGGAATCTTCACAGGACCGAGAGAACTGGACGCTTGTAGGGACATCGCAAGACTATCAGCCTGAGCCGATCCAAACGACGACTTATTTTCGCCGCCGCGTCATTCCAGACTCTTGTGCCCCGCAAGTTAGTAATGTACTAACAGTGCTTGTTTCTGACTTTAAGGTGGGAGCAGAGGTAACCGGCGTATCGTGTTACGGACTACATGACGGCAGCATTGCGTTAGGTGTAGATAACATTTATGGTGAGCCTACCATTGAGTGGGTTGATTCAGATAATTTTGGTAGTCAGCACGAAGGGCTAAAGGCAGGCGAATACACGGTTCTTGTCACGGATACAGCCGGTTGTACGATTGAAAAAACGTTTGCGATTACTCAACCTCCTCGTCTCTTTGTTTTTCCCAAGCTCGTTTATCCAAGTTGTAATCCTAATAGCAGCGACGGACAGATTCAGCTTTCTGTCAGGGGAGGCGTACCTGGCTATACCTACTCATGGGGTGATGCCACTAGTACTTCAGCCTTCCGTGAGCACCTCCCCCCCGCGCTTTATCAAGCAACGGTTACGGACTCACTTGGCTGCTCCATCACACTAGACCTAGAATTAAGCAAGCAAGAAATCCCCGAGCTTTTATTCGCTTACGCGAAAAAGCGATTTTGCAAATTTGAAAAACTAGCTATTCCAGATTTTGAAGGTAAGACTGCAAACGATCTGTTTTTAGTGGATCAGGAGGGCTTAGCGATAGATCCAAATACAGGGGTCATTGATCTACAAAAAAGTAAGGCAGGAACATATCAGGTTATCCATGAATTTGAAAACTGCGGACAAGAATTTTTTACGCTTACGGTGAGCGATGAGTGTCTCAACGAAATACCAAACGCCTTTACGCCAAACGGAGACGGCTTAAACGATACTTGGGAAATTCCACTTCTGAATAACTTCCCTAATGCTCAGGTTGAAATACGCAACCGCTGGGGGAATGTGGTATATGCCTCACAGAGTGGTTATCGTGCTTGGGATGGGAAAGATAAAGGAGGTTTTGTGCCTTCGGGAAGCTACATTTATCATATTCGATTTGATGATAACGAGGAGAAAGTGGGTAGTGTGCAGGTAGTGCGGTAATAGTTTATTCTGACTATTTTATGATTTTATCTAATGACTATACAGCCAATAAATTTCATCTTTCTCACTTTCAGCAATTCTACAAAATTCAATTACTTCATTGATCGTATCTTCAAATTTTTCAATCCGTGTAGTTTTTTTGAGATAGTACTTTTTTCCTTCTAAATAAATAGTATCTGAAAAGCTTATCCATTTATCTACTTCATTTGGCTCTAATGGATAAGTCACAATTTGTACTTTATCAAAGACATGATAATAAAGAGAATCTCCCTTCATCCAGCATTTACTCCCATTTACAATCAAATCACTTGATAAATTTTCTTTTTCCATTTTATCAATGTCAACTTCAATTTCAAAAGGAAGTTCATCCTTTTTGTCCTTTAAGTATTTTTTGACTTTTCCTAAAACATTTATCAAGTCTTTTGGATCAATGGGCTTCACTCTTTCATCTTCAATGTCTTCATAGTAAGGAGCTTCTAACAATTCAATTTCAGCTTCAGTAAGAAAAGGTTCTTTACCATCCCAAACTCTTCCCCTTGTTACTTCTGAATGGAAATCACGTCCTAGAAATGGAGCTAATTCTTTTTCGTCATTTACATCACTCTTCAAAAGTATATGAATCTCTGCTCCCATTCAGTTACCAGTGTTTGCTAACGGTTAGTATATGAAAAGTAGGCGATTTTGAAGCACGAAACTTTCTCTTAAGCACAAAGTTTGATACGAGCAGAAAGCTTTGATTTTTATTACT
>CAZNAK010000311.1:3463-3788 GCA_964570645.1 uncultured Cytophagales bacterium
GTACGAAAATTTCGGCGCCTATCCCTACAAACAAATGACTATCGCCGATACCTACATCCGCGCCGGCGGCCGCCTATTTTTTTATGTACATTGTTATGCCTTCGCCCTTCTTTTTCTGTTGTTTGTTTAGTTGTCATTTCGTGTCGGTTTTGTCGAACGTTGGCTTGGTGGCTCTTTTGCAAAACAGGGCTATTTACAGTCAGGTAAATTCTTATTAAGTATGTCCGTCTTTAAGTAATTGTTTTTGGTTTTAGGACTCCACTGAAAATTTGGAATTTCCTTAACCGTAAAAATTTCTGTTGGATCTGATTGGATTAATGTCTGG
>CAZNAK010000312.1:0-1659 GCA_964570645.1 uncultured Cytophagales bacterium
ACCTAAGTGCATTACCTCGTCGAGTCGCTGCCGACTTTGTTGGTACAAATCTTCTTCGGAAGTTTGTTGAAGGCGTTGCGCAGAGTTCAAAATTCCGCCCCCTCGTGCTGCAATTTCTTCGTAGGTCAGTCCCCTGATACGATCTACAAATTCTTCTTCGCGATTTCCTGAAAAGACTAAATGCGTATGTGAATCGCACCAAGCGGGTAATAAAAAGCGTCCTGCCGCATCAATGGTATGCGCAAAGTTCCCCGATGGAAGGTTTTCCATTGAGCCAAAATCAGCTATTTTACCGTTCTCAACGACCAAAAACGCATTCTCGGTAGCGGGTAATGTTTTCATATCCACACCCGCTACCCAGTTGATTGACTCTGTACGGACTTGAAGGAGGGATTTAATATTTTTGAAGAGCGTTCCCATGGCTATTCTTGGTTTTTGATGATGAGAAGTTCTACGCGCTCGTTGATATCATGTTCTACGGTCGAGCATTTCACCCCGTCATTGCACTGGTTGAGTAAAAAAAGCTCCCCAAAACCTTTGGCCGCCAAGCGTTCAGGCGCAATACCATTCTCGACTAACCTTGCCTTGAGCGCGTCGGCACGTTCCTGCGTTAACCTGGTACTGATATCGTCATCCTCAATTTGCGAGTTACAGTGTACGCCTAACTCAACGATCAATCCGTCGTTCTCCTTCAAGAAAGCTAATAAGCCTTCAAATCCTGCCTCGCCTTTAGCTAGTAAGTCTGTCGTACCGGGACTGAATTTTAGGTCTTCAAAACGAATAATCTGCCCGCGCGTGATAGGCTGCATAAAATAAACCACCCCTTGTGTGGTTTGCTCCAGCACTAGCTCAGGGGCATGATGAACCAAATAGTCGGGATGAGCTAGCTCAACCTGATAACGTGAGTTCGTTTGTAGTTTGAGCGTCGCCTTACCTTGGTGGTTTGAGGTCTGTGTGTCGCTGGGGAATGCTCCAGAAGTCTCTGTGGCACGAATGGTGACTTTTTCGACGGGCTTCTGGGTGATTGCATCAAGCACCACAACAGGAGTCGGTAGCGGCTTGCGCTCAGTCAGGATAAACGAAAAAGCGAGGAAAAAACTTAGTGTAAAGAACTTTACAGCGTTATGCGTTATCGTAAATAATTGTATATTGCAAATCTAGCAAATTACCCGCCATGAAAGTATTTTTACATCCAAAGTATCCTTGGATTCCACCCGAGAAGTACTGGGTTGCCGAGGACGGTATTGTTTATAAAAAGACCAAGAAGAAAGGTATGGTTCCGATCAAAGCTCACCCAATGAGTAATGGCGGATTTATGCACCGCATCTGCGGGCGCGGTAACAACGTTTCACTGACGCGAGCAACCGTTGTCATGTACGCGTATGGGGAGGAACAACCCACGGCAGACCATAAAGTACATCATAAGGACGGAGACCCCACCAATGACCGCCCCGAAAACCTCGAATGGAAAACTGAAAAAGAAATTTCCGCTATTCGGATGCTGAAGCCCGAAAACCTAGAGCGCGTCAAGAAAATGGGAAAAGCCAACCGTTCTATCGAGATCAGCAAACGAAAACGCCTTACCAAAGAGGAACGCGAGTACGTTCGTCATGCGATCCGAACGCACGTCCCGGCAGAGACGATTTTGGAAAAACTCAA
>CAZNAK010000312.1:1669-3767 GCA_964570645.1 uncultured Cytophagales bacterium
AATAACAAGATCACCAAATCAGGATTAGCTTACTACCGCCGAAAGGTGCGCCAAGAGGCTAAAAAAGATGCCGAGCTCGAAAAAGAAGCACGGGAAGCTGCAAAAGCAGAAGCCAAGCAAGTCGCCGAGCCTGAGCAAATGTCCGAACTAGCAGCAGAAAAAGCTGAGCCTAAAACCGAAAAAAAGATTGATAGCGATGGAAGTGGGAATGAAAGTGCGATTGATTCATGATACCTCCGAGGGGTTTATCACGAAAATATTACCAAACAAGCAACTTGAAGTAGAGATTGAAGACGGCTTTCGGATTCCTGTGATGCAGAACGAGGTTGTCGTAGTGCAAGCAGAAGAAGGTGAGTTTTTTGGTGAACAACACAAGGAAAAAGCAGCACCGAAACCCATCGTACAACCTACCAAGTACAGCCGGATGGTCACGAAGGCAGGTACCTACATCGCATTTGTACCTTTTAATGATAAAGAACTCACGCTTTATTTGGTCAACTACACCGATGCGCTGCTGCTGTACAGCTTTGGCAGCGGTGTGGGAAGTAACTATCAAGGCCTTCGGGCGGATTTGTTACCCAAAAACAAAGCGGTCCGCTTGGATCGCCTGCCCATAAAGTCACTCAAAGAGTGGGAGCCGTTAGTGTTTCAGTTGATATGGCACGAGGGAACACGCCTTCATCAGCCACTACGAAAGGTATTTCAATCGTTTAGTCCCAAAACTTTTTTTAAAGAGAAAAAAGCCGTTCCTGTCTTAAATAAAGAAGGCATCGTTTTTCCCGTTGTGGCGGACAGTAAAAAAGCCGTGTTCAAGCCCAACGCACAGGCCATGCGTGAGACAATCCTAGAGAACCGTACGGAGGAGGTAGCCGAGGAAGTAGCTGCTGTCCCTACGGAGGTTGATCTGCATATCGAAAAGCTGATTGATAAGTATGACAATATGAGCAACCATGAGATCGTCACGCTTCAACTCAATACGTTTGAAAAGTACTTGGATCAGGCGGTAGTCGGAAACCGTGAGGAAATCACCTTTATTCATGGGGTAGGAAAGGGAAAACTTCGCAAAGAGATTCAAAAACGACTCAGCGGGCACCCCAACGTGCAATACTTCAAAGACGCTCAGCGAAATAAATTTGGGCAGTATGGAGCAACATACGTCAAACTGAAGTAGGGGAATCATGTACAAGAGCGTAAGAAATCATATTAGGAAAGTTGTTGGTAAGGATACCAAAAACAGCGGAGTGAATATCTCTTGGTCTGCCTTTACCGATTTTTGACGGTCGTAAAGACGGACATCAAATGGAGCTACGAAAAGCTCACATCGCTTCTGAGACGCTAGGTGTTTATTGATGCTGAATGACAGCTTGCGCGACATACGCTGGTGCTTCACACTTGGCGCGGGCGACATCTTGAACACCTTGCCGTGCAGGAGTTCTACCATATCCTCAAACCGCCACGGCACGTAATCAGCGTAAGCGTACGTTTTCGAGAGGTCAAGATTGTCAAAGGAGGTCATACGTTTTTGTGTTCGAGATACGCAGCGCAAGGGGGATTTTCAAAAAATAGCCAAGCCGCCGTGCAACTGCTGTCAGGGTTCAGAAACCCTAGCAGCGGTTGAGAGCGGTTGTTGGTCTCGCTTCGCTAAGCAAACCTGTCAGGTTTCCAAAACCTCACAGGTCTCTGCTAAACAAATGCGACGATACGGCTTCGAGATGCAAATCTCGAAGAGCGCGGGAAGTAATTTCTTCTAATTCGGCAATATTTGCCATAATCTCATTGGTAAAAACCACAAAAACAGGAGTATCGTCTTCCTCAGCGATAGCTTTACGGATTTCCCGAAGTCGAAGATAACGCGCAAGGCTTCCGCAGAAAGCTTCTCGCGCATACTACTGTACAAAACCGAAAATAGCGAGTCTCATCTCTGTATAATGGGATTGACTAAAATTCCATCTCATGATCAACTCGCTGTTATCCGAAATTAGTAAAGATTTCCCAGCTTACTTGCGTAAGTAAGTACATAATTTCATTATTTTGACACTTTGTCTGCTTAAACGACAGACCGTGTGTCTCAATAAACTCAAAGGTACAGTAGGCTCGG
>CAZNAK010000313.1:0-3463 GCA_964570645.1 uncultured Cytophagales bacterium
GGTTATTCGATCAACGAAAGTACGATTGTTGGCAATACATCCACTTGTGCCGCGCTTTTGGAAGAAAGTGAGCAGGAGATTAAACGAAAACTTCAGGAAAGTGAGCGCGGACACAGCGATGAAACGGGTATTCGGGTAGCGGGTAAATTGCACGGGTTGCATGTGTTTGCTAACGAATTATACACCTTTTTCTTTGTCCACGAAAAACGCGGAAAGTAAGCCGTACAGGATGATCGCTCTATGCTACCTGATTACTCGGGCTGGGTGGTTCACGACTGCTGGTCGAGCTATTTCAAGTTTGAAGGAGTTAAACACGCTTTGTGCGGTGCCCACATTTTGCGTGAGTTGTATGCCTTGGAGGAAAAAGGCGTAGTTTGGGCAAAATGGTTTCATCGCTACCTGCTCACCGTGCTGGGCATGGTAGAGAAAAACAACGGCGTACTGCCTGTGGAGCAACGGGAGAAAGCCTTTGAACTTTTTCTTTCTATCTGGGAGTCTGCCGATCTGCTTGAACCCTTGCCCGAAAAACCATGCTCGTATTTTTGGGTTCTTAGATACTCTACGAAAGCAAAATCGCAATGCCTTTGAGTACCTCAAAAGAGTTTTTCAGGGACAAAGCACCGCCTTTGCTTAATGGGGTGGTAAATAGTTACGCCATATCCTCCCATTAAAAAAGCCCATTCGATAGGATTTTCGCAGAAACCACCACCCAAGAAACGCTCCTATCGGAATAGCCAGACTCGCAAACAGTAGAATCTCCTGCCGCAGCACAGCTCGGATGCCTAGTCCTAAAAATAGTATTCCGATTACGCCTAACAATAAAACGCCACTAAGTTTTAGCTCGTAGTAGTTAGGAAGTGTTAGTTTTTGAGATTTCTGTAAGACCAGCAAACGGTTTAGTGGGTAGCCCCAATGAAAAATGCAGTGGATGATAGCCCAGTTAAAAAATATTGTAAACGTACAGTCGGTCACCCAGTGGGCGTTTGCCATAGACCGTGAGATCGCCATCAGTATTGCTAACAAAATTGCAAAAAAGCCCACCCCATAACCCAAAATTTTCCATTTTCGGGGTTGCGGTGTACCTGCCAACACATAAGCCAGAACCATAAATGCAAAGGCGGAGGCAGTATGCCCACTCGGAAAACTTCCGCTGTACTTTCCCTCTGAGATAAAGTGGCTACCCATCAAATACCATGCACTGAACGGATGCTCTCCCCCAAAAACGACACGCGGTCGCGGTCGCCCGACCAGCCATTTAATTGGATGAATTGTATAAACGAGTATACAAATACTTGCGATAAGCATAAAGCCTAAATAAGGTCGCCAACGAATGAGTCGATTGATAAAATTAGGATAGCGTTCAAGTAATCGAATAGGGATGCCAAACGCTTTTCGCGCCGTAGGCGATCGCAAGCTAGGTAAGTAAGAAAGTAAATAAAGCCCCAAAACGGCAATCAACAAAAGTACAGGAAAGTCGGAGCCACCGATGGGTTCCAGCTCAAAAATAGAGTTTGCCATGAAGTTTTTAAACCCTTCGTGCCGATGTTCACTCAGATAAACGGTCCATGTGTAGTCATGCAAAGTGACGGGAATCATAGCTAGTACTCCCAGCATGACAATCCCCAAAAGCTGTATTTTAGCTGACTCCATGGACAAAGATAGTCGGATTTTTCTGTACTTTTACTTTCCTATGAAGCATACCAACGTCCTGACTACCCAAAACGTAACGATTCGTTATGAGCTGGCCGCCACGCGTGACCGTATCATTGCCTTAGTAATCGACTGGCTGGTTCTCTCGGTAAGTATCTTGATTATCATTTCTGTATCTTCAACATTTTTATCAGGAGAAAGTATCGGCTACCTCAGTTTTTTCCTTTCACTTCTATTTCTTTCGTATCATTTATTTTCTGAGATGCTTTTTGAAGGGCAAAGCCTCGGAAAACGTGCATTAGGCATAAAAGTTATCCGTATCAATGGGCAAGTGCCTAGTTGGAACGACTACTTTTTGCGTTGGGCATTTCGTCTCGTAGATATTACATTAAGCTTTGGAACGGTAGCTTTTATGTCGGCCTCTTCGAGCGAGTCAGGGCAACGACTGGGTGATCTTTTTGCAGGTACGACGGTGGTGCGTTTGCGCTCCTCGTACCGTGTCAAGCTCGAGGATCTTTCTAGGGCGAGACAACAAGAACATTACGAACCCTCTTATCCTGAGGTAGTCACACTTTCGGATGAAGATATGTTAACCATCAAAGCTGTGTTGAACCGCCGTAACCAGTATAAGCGCGAAACTTATATCCAGCTCTTGCACGAAACAGCAGATCAGGTGGCAAAAAAATTGCACCTCCAAGAAATTGAAGGACCAAAAACGGCCTTTCTCAAAGAACTCCTCGAAGATTACATCATTTTGACACGATGATACTACGAACGCTTCTATTTTTTATTACCTTATTGATTGCTCTACCTGCGTTCTCACAGACAAGTTCAAAAGCTTTGGAGTCGGAGCGAAAGTTGATTTTGCGTCGCATCAAGGATACCAAACGCATCCTAGAACGTACGCGGCGCGATAAATACTCGGTGTTGAAGCAAGTTAAAACGCTTCGTGAACGGGTCAGGCAGCAAGAAAGCCTGCTCGAAGCTATTGAGTCCGAATTAGGGATGCTAGGTGAAAATATTTCGGAGTCAGAAGAAGTGGTTCTGGCCTTGGAGCGAGACTTAGAAGCGTTAAAGTCCGAGTACGGGCAGATGGTTTACACGGCGTTTAAGTTTCAGAATGATTACGAAAAGCTCGCGTACCTTTTTGCCTCCAGGAGTATTCAGCAGATGCTAGCGCGTCTGGAATACATTCGGCAATACAGTACCATGCGTAGCAATCAAATTAAGCAAATCAACTCGGTAAAATCCAGCCTTGAACAGCGAAAACTTGACCTGCAGCAAAGTACAGCAGAAAAACGTAGGCTTCTCCAAGACCTTTCTCGGGAGCGCGAGGAGTTGGTACAGTTGCGTCGTCGTCAGCAAAATGCGTTTGCGGAGATGCGAGAGAAAGAAGCCAGTGTCAGGCAAGAACTCGCTACTGAGCAGCGTGTCCTTAAAGAAGTTGAAAATTTGATTAGTCAGCAAATCCAATCTTCGGAGTTTTCTAACTCGCTTTCCACCAATGAGAAAATGCTTTCGGCTGCCTTTGCCAAGAAACACAAGGCACCACAAGAGTTCTTGCGGCCGATGTCATTCATAATGTGACTCAACTACTATTACAGGGTCTGGAACGGAGCCTCTGCCTATCAGCCAACTCGATTACAGATACTGTCTTGGAAAGTCGTCTGCAATTATGGGGTGCTGCTGTTCCCGTCAATGTCTGGGAATCAAATGGCAATGGCAATAGCGCCCAAGGCAGTGGGACAAAAAACCAGAACGCTGGTTTTCTTCATGACTGTGAATATGGCGTTGGGGTGGTTGGCGATTGGCT
>CAZNAK010000313.1:3473-3754 GCA_964570645.1 uncultured Cytophagales bacterium
GAAAGCGGCCGTCGTCTGGCTGAGTACATGATATCGACAGCAGTAGCAGCACCACCAGTAGAAGATAGAGTAGGAACCACAGGTCGCTTTCAGGTGTCCAAGCAGGCCATGAAGGCAGGAATTGGGTCCCTGACATAGTAGCCAGCACTGCTGCGGTGCAAATCAGTATGGCTCGATAGTACGTTGCTGACAGGAGCGAGCAAATGACGGGCCAGCGGGCTATGGACATCTATTAGGAGGTAGCTCTTCCCTGTCCATGCATGAGTAGAGCTACAGTGCTA